>JBGUOI010000217.1:0-10461 GCA_045118075.1 Porcincola sp.
GCCGATCGGATAGAAATCGTCCGCTTCCGCCTCGTCTCGTTCCACCTGCGTCCTGGTGGGCAGGAGGATCACCTGCTCTCCCTGCTCGGGTTCGCCTCCGGCCAGCGCATTAAAGGTCTCCTTCCCGAAATACAGATTAATATCAGGGAGAAGAACTACGTCATAGATCGGTATGATCTTCATCTGCTTCACCTCCGTTTCCATAAGATTGAAAGATCATTTTGTCAGCACTCATCTATGTCGAGTGCTAATCTATGGTCAAAAGATAACTGCCCGAAGGCAGTTATTGATGGTGTGATCATATCACTCTGTGCATTTACTGTCAAGTACCCAAACGCACATATGTTCACCTGCCGATCCCCAGTTCCTCAAAAGCCTTGTCATACGGAGCAGTGCAAAGCCCTCTCTCCGTAATGATGCCGGTGATCAGCGAATGATCCGTTACATCGAACGCAGGGTTGAACACATTGATCCCGCGAGGTGCCATCGGCTCTTTATACCACATGTCCGTGACCTCTGCCGCGTCGCGCATCTCGATGGGAATCTGTTCCCCGGTCGGGCATTCCATATCGATCGTGGAGCTGGGTGCACAGATATAAAACGGGATGTGATAGTAGGCCGCCAGAATCGCCACAGCGCTTGTACCGATCTTATTGGCCGAATCCCCGTTCCGCGCCACACGGTCGCAGCCGGTAAAGATGATGTCAATATTTCCCATCTTCATCTGCAGAGAAGCCATATTGTCGCACTGGAGCGTTGTTGTGACACCGGCGCTGTTCAATTCAAAGCTTGTCAGTCTTGCGCCCTGCAGCAGCGGACGGGTCTCATCGCAGTATACATGCATGTCTGTCCCTGCCCAGCCCTGATCAAGCGCGTAATAAACAGGTGCTGTCGCTGTCCCGTACTTCGCGGTCGCCAGCGTACCCGCGTTGCAGTGCGTCAGGATACCGATGCTTTTTCCTTCTTTTTTCAGGTCTTTGAGCAGGCCAAAGCCGATCTCACCAATTCCCAGGCTGATCCTGACATCCTCATCACGGATAGCCTGTGCCTCCTCATAGAGACGTTCTTTCAGAGCGGCAACGCTCATCCCGGCATTTTCCCGGGCGGTATTCTCCATTCTCCGAAGAGCCCAGAAAAGATTGACGGCCGTAGGACGCGAAGAAGCATAGTACTCGGCGTCTTCACGTACTTTAGCCAGGAACGCTTCCATATCATCCGTTTCAAACGCGGCCGAAGTGACTGCAAGCGCATAGGCGGCGCAGACCCCGATCGCCGGCGCCCCTCTCACCCTCAGTTTCCGGATGGCTTCCCAGATCTCCTCCCTTGTGGAGAGGACGATTCTTTTGACCGTACCCGGCAGGAGCGTCTGATCAATGATATCTACCCCTTTACGGTCAGGTGTCAGCCTGACCGTCAGCACTTTCTCAAAAAAAGCATCCGTTGTCATTCATGATCTCCTTCATACTGATGTCTGCGGTTTTGTCCGGCAGGAAAGCCGAACTCTTCCGGGTGGAAAACAGGACAGGTATTCTCATCCGTAGCGATGACCAGGCCTGCCAGTCTGGTGCCGATCCGGCATGCCTCTTCCAGGGACCTGCCGTAGGTCAGTGCCGCGGCGGCTCCCGCAAAGAAAGCGTCCCCGGCGCCTGTCGTATCGATCACATCTACTTTCTGAGCCGGGCAGTATCCGGATGAGCCATCCCTTGAAGCATAGACGGCACCTTCACCGCCCATGGTCACGATCATCCGCTCAAAATCCGCCCTCGCGGCTTTTTCAGGAAGCATGGCGCACATTTCTTCGACAGTCTTTTCCGAATAATCTTCCGAGAATAGAAGCCCGGCCTCCTGCAGGTTGCAGACGATGCACCCGGTCATTTCCAGCATCTCCCTGCGCTGGAGCGCAATGGACATGTTCGAAACCACGGCATAAACAGGGATCTCATATTTGCGGGCAAGACGGAACATTTCTTCCAGGATGGGGACTTCCATATCGATCTCCACCACCACGCTGTCCGCGTTTGCAAAGATCTCATCGCCCTTCTCTTTCAGGACAGTCAGGACATCGTCCAGAACGGGCCGCTGCGAAATGGAAGCGGCCACATCCCCGTTGTTGTCGAAGATCGCCAGCCAGGTTCCCATACCGTCCGCCCGGTGCTGTACATAGCGGGTATCGACCCCCTGCCTGTCCAGGTGTTCGATCACATCACGGCCGGTACCGCTCTCATCCACAACGCTCAGAAGAACGGCATCCAGTCCGATATTTGCAATATCCTCCGCCACATTCCTGCAGACGCCTCCGTGGACCTGTACTACTCTGCCGACGTTCCTGCCTGCCGGGATAAACGGTGCAAGCGGATATCCTTTGATATCCACAAAAACGGCTCCCATAACCACGATACTCATATCCGGCCTCCGCTCGAAGATCTGTCTGCTGTGTAATTATTCAGTCGTTTCCTCTGCAGCCGTCTCTCCGGTAAGGATGTTGATCTCACCGATATTCGCATTCTCCACGATCAGGGCCAGCGCCTTGTCATAGGCGATGCGGTCTCTGACCGAATCCTCACCGGCCATTTCGATCAGGGCTTCCCCGGTCCCGTAACCGTACTTTTCAGCCAGTTCCTGGGCTCCGACGGCAAGCGCCTCGTCATCCACCGTGATTCCTTCCTTCTCGATGACAGCCTCTACGACCATCTGCTTTTCAAGGCTTTCCTGGACGGACTGCCGAACCTGCTGTGTATAATCTTCCATAGACATTCCGTAATAGCCTGTGACGGCATCTTCCAGGGAAATGCCGTAATAGCTGTACATCTGCTCCGCGTATTTGAGGTTATCCTCTACATAGAAGTCAAGCAGATCTGAGGGAATCTCGATTCTCTCGCATCCGGCGACGATCTTCTCTACAAGCTCACTCTCTTCGTCTCTCATCTGACCTGCTATTTCTTTCCTGACAGACTCTTTATATTCATCCATCGTCTCAAACTCGCCGTCAGAGAGTTTTTTGGCCAGTTCATCGTCCATGGCGGGCATGCGTTTAATGCCGTTCACGGTAACGGTAAACACGGCCGCTTTTCCGGCATAGTCAGCATTTCCGTATTCTTCCGGGAAAGTCACATCCAGGTCGATCGTCTGGCCGACCTGCGCACCGACAAGCCCTTCTTCAAATCCCGGGATAAACGTTCCGGAACCGATCTCCAGGTCATAGCCCTGCGCCGTACCGCCGTCAAAAGCAACACCGTCGATCTTTCCTTCATAATCGATGTTGGCAATATCTCCGTTTTCTACGGTGCCCTCGGTCAGTTCATCATAGAGATTGCGGCTTTTCACCGTATTCTCAATGGTCATCTCAACATCAACATCAGTCACCGTCACTTCGATCGGATCCAGTGAAAGACCCAGGTATTCACCCAGTTCGACACACTCGTTGATATCATACTCGGGAGCCTCAGCCACCTGCTCCGTCTCTTCTTCCGCCAGTTCCGTCTCGCCCGGGACATTTTCAGCCAGCTCTTCAAAGACTGCTTCATCGGTCTCCTCTTCAGCAAGTACCGTTCCTGTGATCATGCAGGCACTCAGCGCCAGAATGGCTGAAGCAGCTGCCAGTTTCACCAATCCTGTTTTCTTTCTCACTTCTTTTTCCTCCTTGACAGGTATCGTTTTACTTTTGCTCCGTCGGTTTTTCAAAAGTCTGAGCGGCTTTGAGAGCGGCTTTTATCTTGGGCTCCGCAAAAATGCCCCTCTCCTGGGCTTTTGTAAAGAAGACAGCCGCTTTCTCCGGGTCCTTGGGAACTTCCTCTTTACCCCCCTGATAAGCAAGCCCTACATCGTACGCTGCCCAGGACATCCTGCTGTCCTTTTTTTCAGCCGCTTTTTCAAGCAGGGAAAATGCTTTCATGTAATCCCGCTCAATGACATCATTGTCCATTCGATAGAGTTTTGCAAGAAGCACACTTCCGAGTTCATTTCCGGCTTCATCCAATTTTTCGAAACACTCCCTGGCTTTTTCCGGATCCCGCTCAAAAATCCCCGGCATGCCGTCGCGGCAGATCTCCCCGAAGATCCTGAGCGCCATCTCGTCTCCCAGGCCGGCCGCTTTTTCAAGCATCTCAAGCGCTTTGACACGGTCAGTCTTTTCCCGACTGCTTTTCAGGATGATCCCGGCAGCCGTCAGTGCGCCTGCACAGTCCTTATCAGCCAGGACCTGCAGCTTCTCCATGACATCCGATCTGTTTTTCTTCCATTCGTCCGGATTGTGTGTCAGCAGCAGAACCGCGTCGCAGAACGCCCGGGTTTTCTCCGCGTCATCCGGGGCACCGGCCAGTTCCTGCCAAAGTATCATCACTTTTTCGCCTGTCATCCTTCATCCTCTTTTCTATGTTTCTGTGCTCATCAGGCTTGACAGCCATGCCCCCATTTTAGCCGAATGGACATCTATTTGCAAGTTCAGACGAGTTCTCTTTCCACATCCTCTTTCCGGCTTACTTCTTCGGCGGTTTCCCGGATAGCCTCCTCATAGCCGGTCAGCGCGGCAAACGGCGAAAACTGTGCCGCGCGCTGGGCCGCAGACAAAGGAGGATGGGTCTTTGAGACCGGATGGGGCAGATCGATCAGATCCCCGTATCTTTCCATAGCGTCAGCTGCTGCTTTTTTCATTTCATCGGAGGAGATTCCGCGCACATGATGCCATGCATTCTCATACTCTTTAAAATCGTCCATTCTCCAACCTCATTTTTCTACGCTTTATGCCCGCCGATCTGGTCATTTCTGTCCCGAAGGGTGGCATCTTTTTGAAGGTCACTTCCGCGCATGATTGCATTTTTCCCGAATTTTTTCCGGATCTCCAGGACGGCTTCCTGTGCTTTTCTCTCACGTTCGAGATCTTTCCTGCGCTGCTTTTCCTCCCGGTCATCCAGCATGCCGTCTTCAAACAGCGACATCTGACGGTATGTTTCTTTTTCTTCCGTAAGAGACCTTTCATCTCTCACATGGTTTGCATACAGATAGATCCTGCGCACCAGCAGGGCAGGGTCAACGATCCTGTCATAGAGCAAAGCGACGGCTTCCCGAATCAGTTTCGCTGATGAAGTAAAAGACCCCAGGTTAATGCTTCCGTGAGCATTTTTAGGCACTTTCCTCCCATACCAGTCGCGGGCGGTCTCCCCACGGAAAACGGTTTCATCTCCGTCTTTTAGATTTGAAACATCATAGCAGACTGTCAGGACCATCTGGTCCGCCGCCATCCCTTTTTCCATCAGTTCCAAAACAAGCATGTCTGCCATCTCATCAGCCACGATCTTTGCCCTTTCACTTGGATAAGGCGAGGGCAGCACCTGCCCGCTGCTGATGGAATGGTCCTTTGGGGTATAGCTCTTGATATCTGCGATCCGGGCATCCTCATACCCCCATGCGTGGTCGATCAGGAGCTGTGCATTGATCCCGAACATATTATAAAGAAGATCTTCATTTTCCAGAGAACACCTGGCAACATCCCCCATGGTATAAAGCCCGCACTTTTCCAGCTTTCTTGCCGTTGCTCTTCCTACACGCCAGAAATCGGTCAGCGGCCTGTGTGTCCACAAAAAGAGCCGGTAGCTTTTTTCATCCAGCTGCGCGATCCGGACTCCGTCCTCATCCTCCGGCATATGTTTGGAAACGATGTCCATTGCCGCCTTGCAAAGGTACAGGTTGGTCCCGATCCCGCCTGTCGCCGTAATTCCGGTCTCTTCATATACTTCCCGGATCATCTTCCGACACAGGTCATGGGCGCTCATCCCGTAAGTTCCCAGGTAATCAGTCACATCCATCATCACCTCGTCAATAGAATAGACGTGGATATCCTCCGGTGCGATATAGCGCAGATAGATCCGGTAAATCCTCATACTGTAATCCATATACAGCTTCATTCTGGGTGGTGCTGTCACGTAACTGACTTTGAGGGCTCCGTTCTTCTCCAGCTGCGAACCGCAGGCCGATTCTCCTTCAAAACCGCCTCCGCCCAGGGCTGCAAGCCTTCTTCGGTTCACCTCTTTCACTTTGGATACGACTTCGAACAGCCTCGGTCTGCCCGGAATCCCCCATTTCTTTAAAGAAGGGGAGACAGCCAGACAGATCGTCTTTTCTGTACGGGAAGCATCTGCCACGACGAGATTGGTCGTGAGCGGATCAAGTCCCCTCTCACGGCATTCCACTGAAGCATAAAAGGATTTCAGATCTATTGCGATATAAGTTCTTTGTTTCTCATTCATCATGATGTGATTGTACCATATTTCTTTTACCGAAGTTGCATCCGATGCATAATTATACTAGACTGACAAAGAAATGATTAAACGACCCTGGATATAATACAGAAAGGAATACCAGTCTATGAACCGGGAAATGATCATCGTCCTCGATTTCGGAGGACAGTATAACCAGCTGATCGCCAGAAGAGTCCGTGAATGCGGTGTATACGCTGAGGTTCATCCTTACACACTCTCAACAGAACGCATACGGCAGATGAACCCGAAAGGCATCATCTTTACGGGCGGCCCGGACAGCGTCTACCTGCCGGATTCGCCTTCCTGCGGAAGCGAACTGTTTGAAATGGGGATCCCCATACTGGGCATCTGCTACGGTTCCCAGCTGATGGCCTACCGGCTCGGCGGCGTAGTCACCACTGCCCCTGTAAGTGAATACGGGCATACCTCCGTCACGGTGGACGATCCGGGAGACGTTCTGTGGAAGGGCATTCCTTCTCCTGCTGTAGTCTGGATGAGCCACACTGACTATATCGCTGCCGTGCCTCCCGGTTTTCACGTCACAGCCCATACCGACCGGTGCCCGACCGCAGCTATGTCCTGTCCTGAAAAGAAGTACTATGCGGTGCAGTTCCACCCGGAAGTAATGCATACCGTCCATGGAAAGACCATGATCCGCAGTTTTGTGTATGATGTCTGCGGCTGCAGCGGCGACTGGAAGATGGATTCATTTGTAGAGAGTTCCATCAGGGCACTTCGTGAAAAGATCGGAAACGGAAAAGTTCTCTGCGCTCTCAGCGGCGGCGTCGATTCCTCCGTGGCTGCTGTTCTGCTCTCAAAAGCCGTCGGCAGGCAGCTGACCTGTGTTTTCGTGGACCACGGGCTGCTTCGCAAGGATGAGGGAGACCAGGTAGAAGCCGTCTTCGGGCCAGAAGGGCCTTATGAGCTGAATTTCATCCGAGTCAACGCAGCCCGGCGATTCTATGAAAAACTGAAAGGAGCTTCGGAACCCGAGCAGAAACGCCGGATCATCGGAGGAGAATTTATTCGTGTCTTTGAGGAGGAAGCGCATAAGATCGGAGCTGTGGACTATCTGGTCCAGGGAACGATCTACCCGGACGTGATCGAATCGGGACTTGGAAAATCGGCCGTGATCAAATCTCATCACAATGTCGGCGGCCTTCCGGACATCGTGGACTTTAAGGAGATCATTGAGCCGCTGCGCATGCTTTTTAAAGATGAAGTACGTGCCGCCGGCCTGGAACTTGGCCTGCCCTCTTCGCTCGTCATGAGGCAGCCGTTCCCGGGACCCGGCCTGGGCGTTCGCATCGTCGGAGAAGTGACCGCGGAAAAAGTGCGCATCGTACAGGAAGCCGACGCGATCTTCCGCGAAGAGATCGCAGCCGCCGGCCTGGAAAAGGGACTCGGCCAGTACTTTGCCGCTTTAAGCAACATGCGCTCGGTGGGAGTGATGGGTGACTTCCGCACCTATGACTACGCTATCGTCCTGCGCTGCGTCAACACTTCAGACTTCATGACAGCGGATGCCGCTCAGCTGCCCTGGGACGTCTTGGCTAAAGTGACCAGCCGCATCGTCAATGAAGTAAAAGGAGTTAACCGCGTCCTGTATGACTGCACCGGGAAACCGCCGGCAACGATCGAGCTCGAGTAGGCCTACCTTCTCCACCCCATCAGCTTCCTTAGCGGGAAAAATACCAATCCGAACGTCACCAGACTGATCGCAAAAGAGATCACCAGGTTAAGCAGCACACTTATAATGATCATGGTCAGCGGATTCCCCGTTTCCGCCGTGATCTTAAGTGTCTTGCGGATGATAAAACTCAGCACGCCCCAATGGACCAGGATGACCCCGTAGCTGTACCGGCTCAGGAAAGAGACAAAAGATGCGAGCGGTCCGGGCAGACTCCTTACCAGGCTGAATAAGGCAAAGACACCCATCGCAAGGAACAGGGAAGGAACTGCCTGGTTGCAGCAGTATTCGGAAAGAAAAGCTTTGTCCGCGCCGCGCAGGATCACCCACATGATATAGGCTGCGCCGCAGGCGCCGGCTGCAATCAGCACAATGGTCCATTTACGGCTGCTCCCGGCAGCGATCCAATATCCGATGATCGAGATGGCCAGCCAGTCTCCGATCTCCATCCGCACCGCCAGCGTATTGCCGGCCAGGGCGGCTCCGAAACGGACTGTCAGGTAAAGAAGAAGCAAAAAGGCGATTCCGTCCAGCGCTCTCCGATCCAGGTTTCTTAAGAAAAGACGCATCAGCGGCGCAGTCAGGTAAAGGCTGATGAGGATGTACAAAAGCCAGTAATGCGGCGATTCCGGCGTGTTCCCCGTCACCAGGGCTGAGGCGATATAGTACGAAAGCCGCCCGTGTTTTGCTCCGTTAAGGAGAACATCCGCATAGACAAAACCAATGTAGAATACGACCATGGGCAGAATCATGGAAAAGAAGCGCTTCCGGAAAAAAGTGGAGGCGCTTTCATTTGTATAGCGATAGATCAGGGCTCCGCTCAGCATTACGTAAAGTGCGTTGCAGATCATGGGATAGACCCACATGGCATTCCAGAAAGAACCTGAAAGTCCCGAAGAGGCCATCTCTGTCTGGACGGTATGTGTCAGGACTACGCCGACGGCCGCCAGGATCCTGAGAAGATCCAGGGAAGGACTGCGTCCTGCGCCGCTTCCGCGGCTGAGACTGCGCTGTTTATTCATGATTATCTCCTGATGGTCATTCCAGTATCCGGCTCAGTTCGCGTAGTAGATCTGGGCCAGTCCGCCGTGAGACGTCTCACGGTATTTTTCATCCATATCTCTTCCGGTCCTGTACATGGTCGCCACCACCTCATCGAAAGAGATCTTCCTGGTGGTGAACAGGAATCTGGACAGGTTCACCGAGCTGATCGCACGCATGGCCGCAACCGCGTTGCGCTCGATGCAGGGAATCTGCACCAGTCCCTTGACCGGATCACAGGTCAGGCCGAGGTTGTGCTCCATGGCGATCTCCGCCGAATACTCGATCTGGTCGATGTTGAGTCCGTACAGGGAAGCCAGGGCAGCGGCCGTCATTGAACAGGCACTGCCGATCTCAGCCTGGCAGCCGCACTCGGCGCCGGAGATGCTGGCATTGGTGCGGATCACATTTCCGATCAGCGCCGCTACCGCAAGCGCGTCCAGGATCTCCTCTTCAGGAAAGCCCCTGTCCTTATGCATGTAATACATGACTGATGGCAGGACGCCGCAGCTGCCGCAGGTGGGCGTGGTCACAACTACGTTCTCATCCGCGTTCTCTTCGCTGACTGCATAGGCATAAGCCGCGATCACACGATTCATCGCCACATCGGCGCTTTCATTATAGCAGCGCTTGTTGTAAAGCAGCTTTGCTTTCCTGGCAACGCCGAGCCCGCCCGGAAGAATCCCTTCCGCGTTCAATCCCCTGTGAATCGAATCCTTCATCGCTTCCCATACTTTTTTCAAGTAATCGCGCAGGGAAGGATCCTCAAAACGATAGATGAACTGAGCCAGGTTCAGGCTCCTGTCGCGGCATATGGTCAGAATCTCCGAGAAATTCTTCTGCGGGTAAACTTCCGTCTCCTCATCGGAGGCCTCGTTCTCGATCCGGATAGATCCTCCCCCTACGCTGAATATCCGGCAGCTTCCGATCGGCTTCCCGTCTTTGAAAGCTTCAAACAGCATCGTATTTGGATGCGGAAGGTCCTTTTCGGGTGTTTCGCGGTCATAGACCACCTCTGTCCCGGGAAGCCCCGTTTTGATCGCCTTTCCGGTCGCATGCCCCTCTCCGGTAAAGGCGAGGGAGCCATACAGCGTTACGCGGTAGGAATCCGCATCCGGATACCGGCCGCCGAAGATCTGCGCCGCGTGATAAGGGCCTACTGTATGGGAGCTGGACGGGCCGTTGCCGATCTTATATACACTTTTTATGCTTTTCATCTTCTTCTCTCCAGGAAAAACACAATACCGTCAGGATACCGCCGATCTCATCTTATCATTAATCATCTGAAAATAACACTGCTGAAGTGTTTTTTGATCATCATAAAGAAGAAGGAGCCGTTCTATTCCGGTTTTGAAAGAACGACTCCGTTGAGATTATGAGTATGACGTCACTCTATTTTAAAAATATCTGTCTTTGCAGTCGCCTTTTCCAGTGCAAACAGCAGGATCAGTCCGATCACACCGCAGGAAACCACTT
>JBGUOI010000218.1:0-2001 GCA_045118075.1 Porcincola sp.
GTCAATCCCAACAATTGCATTTGCACCACGGCCAACCGCTTCTTCAACCATTCGATTCTGAGTATACTGTCGTGCATTGTTTAGAAGCTTCATACGGGTCAGGCGCTTATTCACCGTTTTGAGCGCATATTTCTTGATGAGATCACTGATGCGGAAGACGTAAATATCCGTATTTTCTTCCCAGCAATGCTGCACTCCCCCGGAGTGAAGCCTCAGATACAGAAGATCGCTTATTTCCTCTGACCACAGGTGGGCGAAGGGAATTATTTTCGGAATACGAGCCAGTTGTGGGAGAATGGCCATGGAATGCCAATGATATCAACGTGTTTTCCGCTTTCTCCTCGATACCAGGAATAGTTCCATCCGCTTCCCATATCGCAGTATAGCGCGTCCCGAACTCCCAGATCCTTAAGGGCGAGGATAAAGTCGTCGTAATGCATTTGGGTGCGGGAATCAATGATACAGGCTTTTCCATCGATGAGCGCAAGCACACGATAGCATCGGAACTCATCGCTGTCATGGCTGCCCCGCAGCCCGTCGCAGAGGACAATGAATTGCTGAAATCCCATCCCCCCCTGAGCAGCGGCATTGCGAATGGCTTCTTCTGCTTCGTCGGTGTTCCAGATATGCGCTGTTCCGTTCACGTAAGTGAAGGCCCCCAGGTTTTCTTGCGGTTTCCCACGCTCAAGTTGTCCTTCCGACGTATGCCACCCTACGATATTGTTGTGGCTGAATCCCAGCTGATAGGAGGACTGGAATGCAGCCGCCACGCAGATCTGAATGGTTTGGTCATGCTTAGAGGGCCTTTTGCCTGCCGCAAGAGAGAGCTCGTGATAGTCCGCATAATAAATGTATAAATCGTCTGTTTCCAGTAAAAGGACATCTTTTCCCGACTCCGCCAGTTGATGTTCGATCGAAGAAGGAGAGGAAAAAGTTCCATCCGGTTCGAGCGGATTATGGTATTGACTGCTTAAAATAAACAGACTAAACCCTATCATCACAAAAACGGAAACAGAATTCAGGAGAAGGAGGATACGTGTCGCGAGCATCACAGGACTTTTTCGGACGTGCTCCTCTGTATGGATATGGAAAATCAGTCCGCCCAAAGATATGAGGGCATTTGCGGTCACCGCGTAAAACGGCCAATTGAATCCGTCAAAGATTCGGATGGTGCAGATGCTGAAAATGGACAGCATGGTCGTGACCAAGTACCATATCGCCCAACGCTTGTTCCCGGTTATTTTCATCGCCCCTCTTCGTATTCCCGCTGGTCGATCATGAGAATCAGTTCCGCGCATGCCACCAGAATGAAGATGAACAGCTCATCCATATGCAGCGTCCAGATATAAAGGATATAGTCGCGCCCGAAAGATAAGCCGGGCGCGATAATCAGCTGAACGATCAGAAGGGCCAGCAGAAAAAGAAGGGAAACCTGATTGATGGAAACCCGGATGGCTTCCTGCCGTCGTGCCGCATGGATGATAAAATGACTGACGCAGACAAAGGACTGGATAAACAGGATCATGCGTTCCCCCGCCAGAAAGATAAACCCTTGCAGGCCCATTGTGATATAGGTTTCTGAATCCTGACTGGCCAGCTTTCCCAGGGCATATTGTGACTGGGCGCAAAGCATACAGAACAGCAACCCCACCGTAGCAGCCTGCATCAAAAACAGCTTATGGGTTTTCAGCGAATAAAACAGGGTGCCGACAAGCACGAGCCGCATCAGCAGGTCATATAAGCCGGCAGGGTCGATGCCTCCGGAGTGTGTACCGAAATAATAATTCACCGGCAGGATCAGGATACTCGCCGATGCTGCAATCAGAGCTGTGTTTTCGTCCAGGAAGAATCGTTTATATCTGTTGCTCCAGGAGATTCCCTTTCTTTTCATTATACACATCGCCTCTTCTCTTCCCAGCCTCCGCTTTGGCAACAGAGCGCAAGCCTGTACAAAAAATCTCGATTTGTACCTGTGCAATAATATAGCATTGAGCTTGCCCG
>JBGUOI010000219.1:0-16480 GCA_045118075.1 Porcincola sp.
GTTAAGGTGGTCGGCGCGGATCACGCCTTTAAGGGTACGATCGCGACCGGTGATCAGTTCATTGCCTCTGAAGATTATGTGAAGCTCCTGCAGGATGATTTTGATGCGATCGCCTGTGAGATGGAGGGAGCGGCAATCGCGCTGGTCTGTATGAGATATGATGTGCCCTTCGTGGTAGTCAGGGCCATGTCCGATAAAGCGGACGGGAATGCTCATGAAACTTATGAGAACATGGGCGATATCGCGGCCGACAATTCGAGTGAGATCGTTATGGCGATGCTCAGGGAGCTGTCGGGTGAGGAAGCGGTGGAAGTCTTTATGGAAGAAGCTGAAGCTGCCGAAGAGAGGGAAGCTTTGGAAGAGTTGACTGAAGAAGTAACAGAGGAATTGACGGAAGAGGAGAATTTAGCAGCATGAAGATTGCAGTGACTTATGAGAACGGACAGGTTTTCCAGCATTTCGGACACACCGAAGAATTCAAGGTCTATGAGGTTGAAGAAGGGCATGTGGTCTGCAGCGAAGTGATCGGATCGAACGGCACCGGCCACGGCGCACTTGCCACGCTTCTGGCATCGCATTCGATCGATGTTTTGATCTGCGGCGGCATCGGCGGCGGAGCTCAGGCGGCGCTGGCCGCTGAGGGCATCGAACTGTGCGCCGGGGCATCCGGCAATGCGGACGAGGCAGTCGAAGCGTATCTTCGCGGCGAGCTGGTGAATACCGGCGCCAACTGCGATCATCACTCGGAAGGCCATTCCTGCGGAGGACATGACGGAGATGATCACTGCGGCCATCACGGAGGTCAGGATGGAAACGGCTGCGGCCACGACGGAGGCGGCTGCGGCCATGATGGAAGCGATTGCAGCGGCTGCCCCGCGCAGGCGTCCCCGATCGAGGGCAAAAATGTCGGAAAGACCTGCCGCACGCATTACCGCGGCACTTTCAACGACGGGACGCAGTTTGATTCTTCTTATGACAGGGGCGAACCGCTTGAGTTCGTCTGCGGCGCCGGTATGATGATCAGAGGCTTCGATGCAGCTGTTGCAAACATGGATGTCGGACAGACGGTCAATGTCCACCTGATGCCGTCGGAAGCTTACGGCGATCCGGATCCGGCAGCGATTCTCAGGGTCGAGACAAAGATGATGCCCGGCGCGGAAAATCTTTCCGTGGGCGACCAGGTCTATCTGCAGAATGTTTACGGACAGCCGTTCCCGGCTAAGGTTGTTGCAAAAGATGAGAGTACAATTACTTTTGATGCAAACCATGAGATGGCAGGTAAAGAGCTGAATTTCACGATTGAGCTGGTTGAAGTCGTGGATTGATGTGAATGAATGTATCAGATGAATAAGTGCTGTGCATCCGATGAAAACATACGAGGTAACGAATAATATGAGTAATACACAAATCAGGCTTGTTCAGGGCGATATCACTAAGATCAGTGATGTGGAAGCCATCGTCAATGCCGCCAACAGGTCGCTCCTTGGCGGAGGCGGCGTTGACGGCGCGATCCACCGCGCAGCCGGCCCGCAGCTTTTGGAAGAGTGCCGGAAACTGAACGGGTGCAATACCGGTGAAGCGAAGCTGACAGGCGCTTACAAGCTTCCCTGTCAATATGTGATTCATACGGTTGGGCCGATCTGGAACGGCGGCAGGAGAAATGAACCGCAGCTGCTCTCGGACTGCTACCGCAATTCGCTGCAGACGGCAGTGGATCATCAGATCCGCTCGATCGCTTTTCCTTCGATCTCGACAGGTGTTTACAGCTATCCGGTGGAGGAGGCTGCATCGATCGCGGTCCGAACCGTGAAACATTTTATTGAGGAACATCCCGAGGCGCTGGACCTGGTGGAGTGGGTTTTGTTTGATGCAAAAACATATGCGGCATATGAGAAAGCAATGAGCTGAAGGTTACGAAAGATATGAGTTATTTGATCAAGGATACGACAAGAGAAGAGCGGGAGCGGATCGTGGAGGAGTCGCTGGGAAATATCAGCGGAACCTGTGACGGATGCTCGGCCGGATTAGTGGAGATGTACCAGGATTACATCGACGGGAAGAAGGAACTGAAGGAAATAAATATGTCTTTCCGGGCGCGTTATGTATCCGGGCAGGAAGTGCCGGAAAATGGCGTCTGCGGGTACAGGAGGTTTTAACGATGCCGGCTTTATCAGAAATTATCAAAGGAAGAAAAAGTGTGCGCAGCTTCGACGGGACACCGATCGAGGCGTCGGATCTGGCAAAGATCAAACAGTACGCGGAAAACATCACAAATCCTTTTGGGATCCCGGTGCGGTTTGTGTTCATGGACGCAAAAGAATATGGGCTCTCAAGCCCTGTCATCACCGGAGAAAAGTGGTATGCGGCAGGAATCGTGCCCAAGCAGCCGTACGCGGACACGGCTTTCGGTTATTCTTTTGAGAAGCTGGTGCTTTATGCCTGGTCTCTCGGAATCGGGACCACGTGGATCGGCGGAACGATGAAGCGGGAAACGTTCGAGAAAGCCGCCGGTTTGGGGGAAGGGGAGATGATGCCCTGCGTCAGCCCGCTCGGTTATCCCGCTAAGAAGCGTTCTTTCAAGGAAAGCCTGATGCGAAAGGGAGTCGGCGCCGATAACCGCCTTGCGGCTGAAAAGATCTTCTTTGATGAGACGCTAAACAGGCCTCTGGTCTCGCCGGCGAAGGACATGATCATCGACCTGATCGAGATGGTCAGGTGGGCGCCGTCAGCCGTCAATAAGCAGCCCTGGAGAATCATTGTCCGTGCCGGAAAGTATCATTTTTATGAGAAGAAAGACAAGGGCTATGTCAGTGAGGCGACCGGCGATCTGCAGAAGATCGATGTGGGGATTGCGCTCTGTCACTTTGTGATGGGCATCGAGGAGCGCGGAAACACAGCCGTTGTAACCGTCTCCGGTCCCGGGATCGCCATACCCGGAGACATGGAATATATCGCAACAGTCAGCATGGGAGAGTAAGAGATGAGAAAAATACTGGTCGTGATTGACATGCAGAATGACTTTATCGACGGAGCGCTCGGCACAAAAGAGGCTGAGGCGATCGTTGAGAACGTAAAAGAAAAGATTCGCTCGTATCCACAAAAAGATGTGTATGCAACGATGGATACCCACACACAGGATTATATGAATACACAGGAAGGCAAATACCTTCCCGTGCCGCATTGTATAAGAGGCACACAGGGCTGGGAGATTCGCCCGGACATCGATGCCCTCCTGACCGATGCACATCGGTATGAAAAGCCGACCTTCGGCAGCATCGGCCTGGCCGCGGACCTGACCGTACTTTCGGCAAAAGAAGAGATCGAGCTGGAACTGATCGGCCTTTGCACCGATATCTGTGTGGTATCGAATGCCCTGCTGCTCAAAGCTTACATGCCGGAAGTGAAGATCAGTGTCGATGCATCCTGCTGCGCAGGCGTGACACCCGAAAAGCACGAGGCCGCCCTTGAGACGATGCGCTCGTGCCAGATACAGATCACAGGGGCCTGAATCCCCTCTTTAATACGTTAATTTACGAAAAGGGTCAGACCCCTTCACGCCGTTAACACGTTAATGCGCGAGAAGGGTCAGGCCCCTATTTTATTACGCAGGAGTAATAGACGATGTCATCTACGTCGCGCACTTCGCCGTCGTCGAAGACGATGCGGGAGACGCCGACCCATACGGTGTAGACGGATGCGAGATAGCCCAGATTAAATGAGTCGCAGTAGACGGTCTCACCCGGGTGGACGGTCTGTATTTTGGTGGAGGTGTAGATGGGTGTGTCGGCTACCCGATTGCCCCAGACATCGGTGGTGTACAGGCTCAGTTCGTATCCTCTGATCGTTCTTGCTGCGGAGGTGTTGGTCACCTCTACACGGAAGAAGAATGTGTTGACGGACGGTATGCCGTCCCAGGTAAAGTTGTTGCCGATCTTCAGAGGAATCTCCGGCTCTTTGCGGGGATTGGCCAGGCCCTGGAATACCATATCCTGTGTGATCGCATCGGCTTCGGAACTTGATCCGAGGCCGTTTTGTTCGTTCAGTTCTTTCACGGCGGCTGCAGTCTTCGGACCGTAGTTTCCGTCTGCCTTGTCGTTTAAGTAACCAAGCTGGATCAGTTTTTCCTGAAGACGCCTGACTTCTTCGCCTTTATCACCCTGTCTGAGCACATGATAAACCGGCTGCGGCTCTGCAGGCGGTTCAGTCTCGGACTCTTCGATGTACCGCTCGCCTTCAAGATCTTCCAGGTTGATGGATGACTCCTCCCGGTAAAGCTCTTTCCCGTCGTTTTGATCCTTGAGCACCAGGGTCATATCGAGGCGGCGCGCGGAGCAGAGGGCCGCTGTTCCGGCTTCGGCGTTTGCACTTGAAGTGATGATCAGGCAGGATTCGTCATCCTGATAATTTTCACTCGCCCCGGAATCTGAGTGAGGCGCGGAGGATAAAAAGCCGGTGCCGAGGACTTTAACGCCGTCCACGGTCAGGTCTTTGAAGAGAAGGTTGAGTTCTTTGTCGGTATCATTTACGATCCGCGCGTAAATGTTCATATCGGCATCGGTATGCTCGAACTTGTAGATCCGGTAGCCGGTCAGATATACGCTGTAGCCGTCATGGCTGAAAAAAGCTTCTTCGGCCATGGCGGCTGAAGACATAGCTCCCAGCAGCATGAAAAACAACAGAAAGATGAGTGCTCTTTTCTTCATAATGTGTGCACCTCCTTGGTTATGAAAAGGGATCTATGACAACAGCTTCAGCTCTCTGCTTTCCTCCAGCTGCGGATACAGGGCGAGCTTGTATTTTCGCTGGAGCTCCACCCGGTTGCGGCAGCCGGTCTTCTGCAGCACATTTCTTACGTGATATTTCACTGTGTTTTCCGAGATATAGAGTCTTGCCGCGATCTCTCCGTTTGTGTGATCTTCGATGATCAATCGCAGCAGATCCCGCTCGCGGGCGGACAAATCGTGATGCAGGCAAAATGTCTCAAATATTTCCTCTTCACTTTTACGCTGCTCCGCTTCGGGCTCATACAGCTGATGATACAGGCGGAACAGCAGCAGGATAGCCGGGATGAACAGCAGCACCGTGACGGCGACCAGAAGGATATGGCGGCCGGAAAGCGTCAGGAAGAGAAGGCTGCCGGCCGCGTCACCGATCCTCCCCATAAGAAGTCCGAGCGGAGCCAGCTCCGGCCGGTGCGTTTTTTCGGCGATATCCAGGAACAGCATGACCCGGAACACGGTAAAAAAGCTGAACAGTACGTAGTTGAGGCCCCACAGGATCATGCCCGGGATCGGCTCGCTGACCATGCTCAGCATGATGAACGGGGTGGAGAGGGCGGCAATGGTGCAGATGAGGCCGCTTTTCCGGTCGCGGTCATTGATCAGGCCGGCAGCCGCGAGGCCAAGCGCGTACGGGATCCGGGACAGCAGCGGGTTGAGTCCGGCGGCTATGTCGGAGGAAGGAAAGCCGTATCCGAGGTTTTTGACGAGACTTGCCAGGACGACCGCGCCGCAGGCGAGCGCCAGCGTCCTTCCGGATAGCTGCATCACATTTTTAAGCGGCATCTTCTCCGGCAATTGAGACGTTTGCTCCTGCAATTGAGACGTTTGCTCCTGCATTTGAGACGTCTGCTCCTGCATTTGTAACGCATCCACTTCCGCCGCAGGGCGGATCAGATCCAGCCGGCGTGTGATGAAAAACAGTACCAGCCCAAAAACAAGGCAGAATAGAACAGCCCAGGACCCGCTTGTCAGCCGGTTGATCCCCGGCAGGGCCAATATGCCGACCATAACCGTCGCGAGGGCATAACCTCCGCCAAAGACCAGACTTTTGTGAGACTTATTTGCACTTCCCCCATTTGCATTGCGGCTGATGCCATCGATCACATAAAGATATACACCGGAAATGACACCGCAGGTCACATTCATTAAGAGCCCGAATGCGGCGCTGACCACCGGATCGGTGCCGAGAAGGGCGGGAACAAGAAAAGCGCCAAACAGCAGAAGGGAATAATTGAAAACGGAGCGGCAGCGTGCACCCCGGTCCTTATAGAGCCGGCGGCTGACAAATCCCAGGCCGGCCGCCTGGCAAAGATATCCGGCCACCAGGCTGAGCCAGTCCGTGGCGGCAGCACCTGTAATAAGTACCATGCGGCCGATCCAGAAAAGATACGCGGCAGAAGTGAGCCCGAAGCAAAGAGCCACCCAGAGCATGATGCGTATTTCAGGCATCTTAATTAATCGGCGGCAATGTCTCATAATAAACAGTCCTTTCTTCGGGTCAAATACTTTCATCAGGTCTTCAATATTATCTTCAATATATAAGAAAATTATAACAGACCCTAAGAGTGCTCTCAATATATGTCACATCCAAACAACTTCCAAACACCGCATAAATACGCCCCCTACCCCAAAACCACCCTGCTGCTGATGCCGACTGAAGCGTTTTGCAAGGTACTTTCTATTGTCGCCAAGGTAATGTTTCACATATAATAAAACCATATAAACCTGCAAAAAAATCATATATAATTACAGGAGGTGAACAAGCGATGCGGAACAAAATAATGTGTGCTGCCTTAGTGTCGATGATCACGCTCGCAGTCACCGCAAATGCCATTCTGGCCGGGCAGCTCGGGGAAGTGCAGACCGGCGAAGAGCAGGCCTTGGAGGAACAGGTAGAGGAACAGCAGGAAGCTCAGGAAGAACAGGTAAGGATGCAGATCATTTCCTGCCCGGAGCAGGGCTTTTCGACGCTCTGCCGGGAGGAATACGGCCAGACTTACACACCCGACGGCGGGGTGACGATCTTTCTCGGCGAAGAGGATAAGAGACCTTTCGTATCGATCTTTAAAACCGATGCGCCGGGAAATGAATTCGACTCGGATTACTATTTCGAGAACGTTTATCTGCAGACGCTGCGCGGCACCTATGGGGATGCGCTGATCGATGAAGGCGAGACCTCGCTTTACAGCCTTTCCGGCAGGGAAATGCCCGGCAGGATGGTCCGGTACCTTGATCAGAATGACGGGGAGATCTGTGTCCGTTTCTGTGCGTATGATCTGCGGGATGACTGCTTCGTGCGCTATGAGGCTTTTTGTGATGACTACGATGAAGTCCTTATGAAAACGCTGACGGCAGTGGCAGTAGCGGTCGGGAACTTTCAGCCGGATGCAAATTACTACAGTGATCAGGCCGCAGCTGCAGAGCCCGAAACCGCCGCGGCCGAAACAGAACCCGCCGCAGCCGCAGAGCCCGAACCCATCGCAGCCACTGAGCCCGCCGGCAATGATACTGCCGGTCCCGGCACCCTGTTCCCCGGATTTGACCCGGGCCTGGGAGAATAACGATCCTTACCGGACGCGTTCTTGAAACAATGAAAATATAAGAGAGAAGAGGAGGACCAAATCATGAAGCGACTTGCAGCAGTGTTGGCAGCAGCGTGCCTGTTCCTGGTTCCTGTCCAGGCGGGGCAGGCATCCACTTATGATTATGTGAAGGGAATGACCGGGGATAATACTACCTATATGTTCAGTGACCTGATGCTTATCCTTCCGGCTGAGTGGAACGATAAGGTCACGGTTGAGACAAAGGATCAGGGCGTCTATTTCTATCAGAGCGCAAGTTATGAAAAATATGCGGAAGAGGGAATTCCCGGAGGCGGCTTCCTCTGCTCGCTCAGCGCAAGCAAGGATGACAGCTTTACCAATCTGCCGTCTTACAAGTATCTCGGTTTTTCAGATATTTCCGATATGCACTACTATCTGATGCTTCCGTCGGATTATCCCGCCTACATGGAAGGTGATATCCCGGAAGAGTATGACCAGATGCTTGACGGGGTCGACTATATTGCGGATAACGTGAAATTCTTCTCGGAGGGCCCGGGCCTTAGCGGATCTGATTCAAACAGCACCTATCCCGACGTGGCCGAAGCGGCGCCTGAAGACGATGTAGATGATGCAGGAACCGATCAGCCGGCACCTTCAGATACCGGGGCTGCCTGGACTCCGCAGGAAGTCAGGAATGAATTTGAGCACTCCATGATGCCCAGGTATTTCTTTGACCGCACGGAGGACATGCTCAGCGGAATCGATGAAGTAGGCATTTACTGGCTGTGGGAATCTGTCTGCAGTGAAAACGGCGTTGATCCGTATTATCCTGAGAAGGATTACATCGAGCACTGGTATCCGGCGAACGAGAACGGGACCTTCGTGCAGATCGAGCTGCCGGATCCCGACGCAAATCTGCTCTGCTACCGGATCTATCTTATCTATGATCCCGATACCGGAGAGAAGGATTATTATACAGCAGAATATGATAACTTCCTGGGTGATGCGTGCTTCCTGTGCTCCTGGGATGAAGACCGGACGCACAGCCTCATCGGCGATCTGGAGATCCTTGACAGGTCGGCTTCCGACTACAACGCGAAACTGCGTGCTGAGGCGGAGCAGGTCGCTGAAGAGGCCGGTGTTGTTTTAGGATGGCCCGTCGAGGACGGTTCCGGGCATGCAGAGGGAGATACGGGAACTGACGCCGGCACCGATATCATCGACGAGCCGGAAACGAATGATATCGAAGATGAGCTTACGCTGATCACCTGCCCCGAGCTCGGGTTCAACTTTAAAGCCGAGCCTTTCTATCCCTGGGATTACAAGGAAGGGACCGGCATCTCCGTCTATACCGAGGGTGAGGAGCGGATCCCCTACATCATCGTCTACCAGGCGGAAGATCTTATCGTCGAAGCCTATGATTACATCGTGGAACAGTACACGCCTCATATTCAGCAGCAGTACGGCGATCAGCTTGTAGAGTACACAGAATATGAGAATTATGAGATCGGCGGAAAAACACTGCCTGCCGGACTTTACAAGTACAATGTGGAAGGGTATCTCGTTAATCTGCTGCGTCTCTACGATTCGACAGGAGAGCGGACCGTGGCCTACACCGCCAAATTCATTGATGGCCAGGGAGATGCCACGCTTGAAGCTCTCGATACCGCGATAAGGACATTCGCGGCGCAGTGATGACAGTGACGGCTCTGCCGTCCTGATGCCGCCTTGCGAACATCGGGATCCGGATAAAGAACAGAAAAGCGGACGCAGACCAGGGAAACCTGATGCGTCCGCTTTTTCGATTCGAGCCGGGATGACAAGACGGTCCCTGCCGCGCTCTTGTCAGCCTCAGGAAGCTGTGATATAAGGAATCTGGAAGTTCTGGTAAAGGAGTAAAGGAAAATATGACGATGAGAAGAATACTGGCTGCTTTTTTATCGGCGGGATTGCTGTTTACGATGTTTCCGGGTGCGGCGATGGGCGAAGCCCTTCCGGAGGAAGCCCTGACGGAAGAGGCCCCGGAAGAGGCTTTAACTGAGACGGAGGACAATTCCGTCTCCAGGGAAGTGTTTAAGTGCTATATTGAAGAACTCGATTCATTTTTCGATCTGCCGCTTTATTTTGTCAATGATGTGACGGATCTGCCGTTCGTCGACCTGGCCGATTGGGCCGATGTGATGGTGACACTCTATGAATCATACGGGAATTCGGAGTACGCCCTGTATATGGATATTGACAGTGACCTGGCGATGTATACCAGGGAAAGCAATTATTCCATGCTTTTTGATTTCGGGGAAGGAACCATCGCTTTTGACGACTATGATGCGTTCACGCATACTCCGGAGGACAAAGCCCTGCTGGATATGGTCACCATGAATCTCTACAATGAAAAAGGTGAGAGCATTATCATGGAAAGGCTTGAGCAGGGATCTTTTGACCGGTACGGCAAGGAGATCATGCTTAACCTGAAAAATTACGGCATTCCCATGTACTGGAACGAAGAGGATAATCTTTATCTCGTCCCGATGCAGACGCTGGCAGACTTTCTTCTTGCGGGCCCGCTTGAGA
Organism: Porcincola sp.; assembly: GCA_045118075.1. Classification (GTDB taxonomy): domain Bacteria; phylum Bacillota; class Clostridia; order Lachnospirales; family Lachnospiraceae; genus Merdiplasma. The sequence continues at coordinate 9,896 of JBGUOI010000219.1, forward strand.
TCAATATCTATTTTAACGGGGAGGCTGTTTTCCTGGCAACGGAGGAGGATCTCGGGCTCGATGCCGATGAGAAGACACCGCTTGGCGAAGCTTATTATTCGGCTCCTTACGGAAACATGAGCGAGGAACTGGCCCGGTATAACTACGCAGAGCTGTGCATGACCATGGATCATCTTTACGGGCTCAAGGAGATCCACGATATCAGCAGTTTTGATGATGTCTTCCAGGAGATCGGTTACAAACACGATCTGTCTGATCCCGATCCCAACGTGTCGGAAGGAGCTCTTTCTGACTTTATCTCTTATTATCTGGATGATCTGCATTCCGGTTTTGATTCTGAGTCTTTCAGGACGGAGGAGATGGATGTCATCGGGGGAAGCGGCCTTTCTTCTCTGCAGGATGACATCAACGGAGAGATCTTCTACAAAGCCAGAGAAATAGCGAGCGGCATAATCACACCGTACCAGGAAGTGGGGAATACGGCTTATATTACGTTTGACCACTTTGTTTGTACGCGCGATCCCGCTGAATATTATAAGGAAGGGCCGGCGGATCCGGGGACGGATCCTTCTGACGAAGAGATGGATACGATCGGGCTGATTCTGTATGCGCACCAGCAGATCTGCCGGGAGGGCAGCCCCATCGAAAATGTGGTCATCGACCTGAGTCTTAACGGCGGAGGCAATTTTGATCCGTGTGCTTTCACGGCGGCCTGGCTTTTGGGAGAAGCTTCCATGAGCATCCGCAGCTCTTTGACGGGTGCGATCTCAACGGGCGTGTACCGCGTGGATGCCAACCTGGACGGACGGTTTGATGAGAAAGATACGATCGCGGACAAAAACTTGTACTGCCTGATCGGACCGTACAGTTTCTCCTGCGGCAACCTGCTTCCGAATGTCCTGAAGTCTTCCAACAAAGTGACCCTGCTGGGGCAGACTTCCGGCGGCGGGAGCTGCTCGGTGCTTTACATGTCGACGCCCTCCGGTGCAAGCTACAGGATCTCTTCTCCCTATCGGATGTCTTATCTGAAGAACGGATCTTACTACGACATCGACCTGGGAGTCGACCCGAACTGCTACATAACCAAGCCGGAGAATTTCTACAACAGGCAGGCGCTGACGGATTACATCAACCAGCTGTTCTGATGAACGGGGAAATCAAACTGTTCTGATGAACGGGGGAAATCAAGCTGTTCCGGGGCCGCGAAAAAATGCCGGCATCGGGAAAAGGTGGAACATAAAATGGAGATCGCTCAGACCGAGATCAGGATGTATTCGATCATCTGCAGTCACGACGGGATCAAAGCCCGCGATATCGCCGGTAAAATCGGCGTGGATAAAACACAGATCAACCGCCTTTTGTATAATGCGCCGTTTATTCATGAACTGTGTTACCGAGACAAGGATTATCGCTGGCACGGCCTGATCCGGCAGTCGTTCCCGCACACGGGTCTGGCGGATTTTTGCGGTTATTATGCGTCGGTGGAGCGTTTCCGGCAGCAGGGCGAAGAGGAGTGGCTGGAGGAATTAAAAGCCGGCTGCCGCATCATCGGCCGCAATCTCAATGACACCCGGGGGCTGATCCATTCTTTTCTGGATGCGAGAGAGGTCATGCTCGGGCTTTTTGAGGATATGGATGAGCTGGATACTTCTTCGTGGGAGATCTGTTTTGAGCTGCGGATCAAGCGCGCCAGGCATATCCGGATCTACGCGGACGTGCTTGTCATCACCGGGGATAAAGTTTTTTCGCTGGAATTTAAGATGAAGGATGTGATCGACCCGGAGGAGGAGCTGCAGGCGGTGAAGTATGCCCGGTATCTCGATGTCATCTTCGGGCCGGACTATGAGGTGATACCCGCACTTGTCCTGACCAGGGCAGAGGATCTGTACACGTGGAGCCCGCTGCCGGGCAGCACGGCGCAGATTCCGGTCTGCTCCGGGGACATGTTGTTTAATCTGTTTGATGAGTACATTGGTTTTCTCAACTGACGCGGCGCTTTTTGGCGTGGTCGTCCTTTGAGATGGCATGGTTTAATATTTCCAGGAGACGATTGCTTTCCCTGGCGCTTTTAATAAGTGCAGGTTCTTCTCCCTCCGTATCCTTTGCGGGAGTCAGGAACTGATTTTCCTGTTTTTGGGGGAGGGACAGGGCGATCCCCGCATTGATCTCCTGCAGTTCTGTAAAAGATAGTTTGACCATAAGCTGATCCTTTCTTTAGTTTTTAGTTTTTTATGAGTTGATATATTTTTTTAGGCTAAATCGGTTTGCAAGCAATGATAGCTTTACATAGTTGAATACGAATCAGTGAGGGAATATCCACAAAATGATATCCGCATAGATAACCGCAAAACGATATCCGCATAGATATCCGAAATACGAGGAGGGACATGATGAGCATCAAATCACAGACCCTGACAGGAAGACCCGTCCGGTGGGGACTTTTGGGAGCCGGTGTAATTCTTGACCGCTGGCTGAAAGGCGCCATGCAGGCGGAAGATACGCAGATCGCGGCAGTGGCTTCGCGCTCGATCGAAACCGCGAAAAGGCAGGCGGAGAAATACGGGCTTCCCGGGGCGCTCACTTATGATGAGATCCTCGCGCGCAAAGACATCGACATCATGTATATTCCGGTGCCGCACATGGCTCACAAGGATCTGGCGCTGCGCGCGATGGAAGCCGGCTTTAACGTGCTGGTGGAAAAACCTGCCGGTGTGAGCGCAAAAGAATGGGATGAGATGACGGCCTGCGCGGCCAAAAATCATGTTTTCCTGATGGAAGCCGTGTGGACGAACTGCTTCCCCATCATGAAGCGGCTGAGAGAAGAACTCGATTCGGGACGGATCGGCGATGTCCGGGATGTCCAGGCCAGCTTTGCCTTCCGCGTCGGTGATGACTATCAGGGGCGGCTGACCGATCCCGCACAGGCCGGCGGAGCCCTCCTGGATGTGGGCGTGTATGCGCTCCACTTCGCTCAGATGGTCTATCAGGCAGCGCCTGAAAAACTGCTTTCTCTCGCCTCGATGGATACGGATGATCTTCATCTGAAGGTGGATGAGCAGTGTGCGATCATCGGGCAGTACAAGAACGGGGCCCTGTCGGTCCTCCAGGCGGCCATCCGCACCGGCATGCCTGATACCGCGTGGATCTACGGGACGAAGGGATACATCCGCATCCCGGTCTTCTGGAAGCCTTCGCTGATGGAGATTTTTACGGAGGACGGGACCGAGACCGTCTCCATGCCGGTTTCGCAGAAACTGGAGGGGATCGAGGACGAGGGCTACCAGTACGAGGTGCGCCACGTGAACGAGTGCCTGAGGCAGGGCCTTACCGAGTCGCCGTTGGTGCCGCATGCGGTGACCGCCGCCGTTCTTTCACAGTGCGATGCGCTGCGTGCGCAGTGGGGACTGAAGTATCCGTTTGAACAGGATGCGTGAATGAATGCAGGCGGAGACAGATTATAAGTGAAGACAGAATATAGGCGGAGATAGACTATGAAATGTATGATCGCATCCGATCTGCACGGATCGGCTTACTATTGCAAAAAAATGCTCGAGGCTTTCGAGCGGGAAAAAGCGGACAGGCTGCTGTTTTTGGGAGATATCCTCTACCACGGACCGCGCAACGATCTGCCGCGGGACTACGCACCGAAGGAAGTTATCCGGATGATGAACTCCCTTTCGGGGCGCATCCTCGCCGTGCAGGGAAACTGCGAAGCCGAAGTGGACCAGATGGTCCTTGACTTCCCGGTCCTCGCCTCCTACGCCGTGCTGGAGCTGGGCAGCAGCATCATATACGCCACGCACGGCCATGTCTGGAATATCAACAACCTGCCGCCCCTGCAGGATGGCGACATTCTGTTGTACGGACACACGCACGTGCCGCTTTGCGAAGAAAAGGACGGCATACTGTGCCTGAATCCGGGGTCATTGTCAATTCCGAAAGAAGGCAGCGAGCACAGCTATATGACATTGGAAAACGGGGAGTTTTCATGGAAGTCAGTGGAGGGGTCTGACCCCTTTCACACACTGAAGCGATAAAGCCTAGTGGGGGTCAGGCACTTTTCGTACACTGACGTGCCAAAGCGAAGGTGCGTCTAAGCCGCTGTGGATAAGGCTTTTGCAATTTGCATGGTTATATATTATTATGTGAGGTAGCTATTTAACGCGTTAATTTACGAAAGGGGTCAGACCCCTTTTCTGCAATGAGGTGATAACAGGATGAATTGTATGCTTGAGATTCAGCACTACTCGAAATCGTACGGTGAGGGGAAGAAGGCGGCGGATGACGTGACGCTCATGGTGGAGAGTGGTGATATTTACGGTTTTATCGGCCATAACGGTGCCGGTAAGTCGACGACGATCCGCGCTGTGGTGGGCGTGCTTGATTTTACTGAGGGCGATATTTTTATCGACGGGCATTCGGTCAAGGATGAACCGATGGAATGCAAGAAGGTCACGGCGTATATTCCGGATAATCCTGATCTGTACGAGAATTTGACGGGTATCCAGTATCTGAATTTTATCGCGGATGTTTTTGAGATCAGCGCCGCGGACAGGGAGGAGCGCATTAAGAAGTACGGTGATCTGTTCGAGATCACACAGGATCTGGGGGATCTGATCAGCTCTTATTCGCACGGCATGAAGCAGAAGTTGGCGATCATCTCTGCGCTGATTCATGATCCGAAGCTTCTAGTGCTGGATGAGCCTTTTGTGGGGCTTGATCCGAAGGCGTCTTTTACGCTCAAGGAGATCATGCACGAGATGTGCGCGCGGGGCACGGCGGTCTTCTTTTCGACGCATGTGCTGGATGTGGCGGAAAAACTGTGCAACAAGGTGGCGATCATCAAGCATGGCAGGATCATTTTTTCCGGGACCATGGAAGAACTGACGGAAGGCCAGTCACTCGAAGAAGCGTTTCTGGAGGCGGATAATGAAGAAAAACAGCATTCTTCTTAAGACGATGCTCCTGTCTACGAGCCGGAGGAATATCCGCAGGTACACGCATGACAGGAAGAAGAAAAGAAAAGTCATCGGGAGTTATATCGGCCTCGCCCTCCTGTATGCGATGATCATGGCTTACAGTATCCTGATGTGCTATGGGTACGGGATAGCCGGACTGATCAAAGCGGCTCCCGTGATGTGCGCGCTGGTGATCAGCGCACTTGCTTTTGTGTTTACTTTTTTGAAGACCAACGGGTATCTGTTCAATTTTAAGGAATACGATATGCTGATGGCGCTGCCGTTTGAGACGAGAACGGTCGCGGCGTGCAAGTTTTTGTATATGTATATCCAAAGCCTGCCGTGGTACCTGAGCATCGCCATCGCCATGATGATCGGATACGGCTGCTTTGCGCGGCCGCCCTTTTATACCTATATCATCTGGCTCGTTCTGTCCTTCTTCCTGCCCGTGATCCCGATGCTGGCGGCGGCTTTCATCGGCTTCCTTGTTGCAAAGATCAGCTCCGGGTTCAAAAAAACCAATCTTATCCAGACCGTACTTACGCTTGTTATTATCATCTTCTCTTTCAGCCTTCGGTACATCATTGAGGCAGTGGTCAAAGATAACGAACTAGAGGATATCATGAACCAGATCTCGATGATAACCGGCCAGGCATCGGGGATCTATCTCCCGGCAGGATGGTTTGCGAATGCGGTCATCAAAACGGACATTGTGGGGATCGCGCTGCTGATCGTGGTGAGCGTCGCGCTGTTTGCGGTGGTGTTCTATATCGTCGGCAATTCTTACAGGCAGATCAATTCCGCGCTCAAATCACACGCTGCGGCAAAGAACTACCGGGTGAGGACCCTGAAAAAGCAAAGCGTTGTCAACTCGATCGCCTTTAAGGAATTCAAAAGACTCACCGGCTCCACCGCATATATAACAAATGCCGCGATCGGTGAGATTCTGGCCGCCCTGATCGGCATCATCACCCTTATCATCGGATTTGACAAGATCATTGCGATCGTCACGCAGGGAGCGCCGGTAAGTCCGGCCATGATCCAGCCCGCCATTCCGTTCTTTGTATATTTCTTCATCGGTATGGTGGCGACAACGGCGTGTTCGCCTTCGCTGGAGGGAAAGAATTACTGGATCCTGCAGAGCCTTCCGATCGAAAAGAAGACGATCTACCAGGGAAAGATGCTTTTTAATATGTATCTGACGGTTCCTTTTATGTTGTTTGCCGTACTTTGTATGTGTATTTCCGCAAAGGTTCCGCTGCTCAATACGGTGCTGTACCTGATCCTGGGCGTTGTACTTTGTGCTTTTTCGACAGCCTGGGGCTGCGTGTGCGGAGTCCGGCATATGCGGACAGACTGGGAAAACGAAATAGAAGTGATCAAACAGGGCGCAGCCGTCACCATCTACATGCTGCCCAACATGTTTATCGTGATGGGTCTGATCGTGCTGATGGTCTGGCTGGGCACAAAAATGGACCACGCGCTGCTGACGATCATCATGATTCTGATCGCAGGACTGCTCACATTATTGAGCTATTTGCGGGTGATAGCACTCGCGAAACGTTGAATAATGAGGATTCTTAAGGAGGGGTCTGACCCATTTACCCCTTCAACCTGCGCAAACGGT
>JBGUOI010000220.1:0-2038 GCA_045118075.1 Porcincola sp.
ACTTTGGCCATGGAATCATAGCTGCTTAGTATGTCATCGTAAGCAGCGATATTTTCCAGTGTCTGCCGGTGTTCCTCCATCAGGGCATCGATCTCAAGACCGATCAGCTTATACAGCCTCATCTCCAGGATCGCATCCGCCTGTGCGGACGTAAAAGAAAGCCGCTCCGCCTGTTTCCTGGATTTTTCGCTCTTAAACGCAATTCCCTCGGTCACGCCGTTTACAAGGCAATCCTTCGCCTGCTTCCGGTCTTTACTTCCGCGAAGGACCTCGATGATCAGGTCGATCACGTCGCAGGCCCTGATCAATCCTTCCTGGATCTCTTTTTTCTGCTGTTCTTTTTCGAGAAGCAGCGTATATTTTCTGGTCGTCACCTCGAACTGGAAGTCGATATGGTGATCAAGGATCTGCCGAAGCGACATGGTCTCCGGCCGGCCATCGGCCACAGCCAGCATATTGACGCCGAAAGTATCTTCCAGTTTGGTTTTTTTGAACAGCAGGTTCTTCACCTGTTCCGAATCCGCTCCGTTTCTGAGCTCGATCACGATCCGGATGCCTTCCTTGGAAGACTGGTTTGAGATATCCATGATATCGGTCGTCTTTTTAGTCTCACTCAGCGAAGCGACATCATTAAGGAATTTGCCGATATTGGCTCCTAGCATCGTGTAGGGTATCTCCGTGATCACCAGATATTCCCTGCCGCTCCTGTGCCTGCGGGTCTCGACTTTTCCCCGTATCCGTATCTTGCCTGAGCCGGTTTTGTAGATTTCTGCCAGTTCTTCCTGATTAACAACGATTCCCCCTGTCGGAAAATCCGGACCCGGTATCAGACTAAGGAGTTTTTCGTCGGAAACATCTCCTTCCTGAATCAGTGTGATCACCGCATCGATCACCTCACCGAGATTATGCGGCGGAATACTGGTCACCATACCGACAGCAATTCCCTCCGACCCGTTAACCAGCAGGTTCGGTATCCTTGCGGGCAGTACTTCCGGCTCTTTTTCAGTTTCATCGAAGTTCGGAACAAACTCGACGACGTTTTTATCCAGATCCTGAAGGAAAGCATCCTGCGTTACTTTACACAGCCGCGCTTCCGTATAACGCATGGCTGCGGCTCCGTCTCCCTCCACCGAACCGAAATTTCCATGTCCGTCCACCAGAGGCAGTCCCATTTTGAAGTCCTGTGCAAGGACCACCAAAGCTCCATAGATCGAACTGTCACCGTGGGGATGGTATTTACCCATGGTATCTCCGACGATGCGGGCACTTTTCCTGAACGGCCTGTCATATCGGATTCCCAGTTCATACATGTCATAAAGCGTCCTGCGCTGGACCGGTTTTAAACCGTCCCTCACGTCCGGCAGCGCCCTGGAGACGATCACGCTCATTGCGTAATCGATATAAGATTTCTGCATGATTTCAGAAAATTCGGTTCTGATGATCTGATCTTCCATAGGTTTTTTATCCTGTTCTTATTATCAATTTTTCAGATATCGAGCAGCGCTTCCCTGGCGTGCTCATAAATAAAGGCTTTTCTGGGGGGCACATCGCTTCCCATCAGCATCCCGGTTACATCAGATGCCATTTTCGCGTCCTCGATCTCGACCAGCTTCAGGGTCCTTGTCTTCGGATTAAGCGTCGTCTCCCACAGCTGGTCCGGGTCCATCTCGCCAAGTCCTTTGTAGCGCTGCAGCGTAAAGGGACCTTTATGTTTTTTACGGTACCGCTCCAGGGCCGCATCGTCATAAAGGTATTCGGCTTCACCCCGGGAAGGAATTGCCTTATAAAGGGGAGGCATCGCGATATAAACATGATTTTCGTAAATCAGCTGCGGCATGAACCGGTAGAACAGTGTCAGGAGCAGCGTGCAGATGTGTGCCCCGTCCACGTCAGCGTCCGCCATGATGATGATCTTGTCGTACCGCAGCTTTTCAATATCAAAGTCATTTCCGTAGCCTTCCGAAAAACCGCATCCGAAGGCATTGATCATCGTCTTGATCTCGGCGTTGGCCAGCACCTTATCGATCGAAGCTTTTTC
>JBGUOI010000221.1:0-6114 GCA_045118075.1 Porcincola sp.
ATCTGCTGGATCCGGCCCTCTGCCATGACCACGATCGTATCGGACATCGTGAGCGCCTCTTCCTGGTCATGTGTTACGTAAATAAACGTAATGCCCAGTTCATCGTGCATCTGCTTCAATTCCAACTGCATCTCCTTGCGCATCTTAAGGTCCAGTGCGCCCAGAGGCTCATCCAGCAGAAGGATCTCAGGCTCATTGACCAGTGCCCTCGCGATTGCCACTCTCTGCTGCTGTCCGCCCGAAAGCGTGGAAATACGGCGTTTTTCAAAGCCCTCGAGGTCGACCAGATCGAGCACCTTCTTGACCTTTTTGACGATGATATCTTCAGGGAGTTTTTTCTGGCGCAGTCCGAACGCGATATTCCCGTAAACATCCATATGGGGAAACAGCGCATAGCGCTGGAAGACCGTATTGATCGGCCGTTCATACGGCGGAAGAGCCGCAATATTCTTCCCGTGCAGGAGGATCTCCCCCGTGGTGGGCGTCTCAAAACCGGCGATCATCCGAAGCGTCGTGGTCTTTCCGCAGCCGGACGGCCCCAGGAAAGTAATGAATTCACCCTTCCTCACATACAGGTTAAAATCCGAGACCGCATTGAAGCCATCCTCAAAGGTCTTGGTGATATCCTTTAGTTCAATGATATGTTCTTTTGAAATACTCATAACAAGGCCTCCTTAAAACGACGGCGGCGTGCTCACCCAGATGAACCGGGCACTGCGGGCATAAGGGTTCTCAATATAATGGGGCTTATCAGAGGAATAATAAAAACTCTCACCGGCTTTGGCGATGTAGACGTTTTCCCCAAGATGAATACGGATACGGCCCGTTATCACATAGCCGAATTCCTCCCCCTCGTGAGGGGCATCGGTCGAAAGATGCTGATACGGTTTCAGATCGACCAACAGCGGTTCCATCAGGTTTTTCTGAGCAGTCGGCACGATCCACTGGATGCTGCTGCCTCCCTCATCGATCTTTTCAAAAAAGCCTTTTTCGTCATATACTACCTGGTCATTCTGGGATTCTTTGAAAAAATCTGACGGATTGCTTCCCAGGCACTCGATCAGGTCCAGGAGAGTGATCACCGACGGAGCCACCGACCCGTGTTCAAGCTGGGAAATGTAGCCTTTCGTCAGTTCTGTCCTGTCTGCCAGTTCCTGCTGCGTCAGTCCCTTCTGCAGCCTGAGCTCCTTGATTTTTATGCCGATCTGTTTATTTATAAGCTCTGTATCCATGATGTCCTCGAACTAAACAAAAAATCAGAAATTGCTATACTCACCGAGTTCGATTATAAACTCTTTAGCATAGATGTCAATGAAAAGATAACCCCAAACCGCAAAAAAACCGCCCTGCCAGGCAGGGCGGCTCATTGTCAAAGCTTAATGTGTTTTGTCTTTAAATACTCAAGTCCCATTTCTTAAGGTCGATCCTGCAGCTGCCGTCACAGCGCAGGCAGATTCCGTCCGCTTCCAGAGGTGTGTAAAGAGAGGCGCTCATCACCTGTTCACCGCCGTTGATAAAGATCTCCACACTGAAGCGGTCCAGGATGATCCTCAGTTTGAGCTCTCCGTTCTTTTCTTCCACCAGGGCCCGGCGCTGATGGATGATCGCCCTCCTCGAACCGCTGAATTTGCGGTCGATCTTGAGTGTATGTTCACGCGGCCGGTAGCTGATCGAGGTGTGAAACGTATCGTTCATCGCAAACCAGAGGGAGAAACGGTCGAATGGCTGCGCCTCCTCATCCCTTCGGATCGTCAGTTCCATATCCAGCACTCTTCCTTTGAGTCCTTCCGGAAAGATTTTTCCGCTGACCGGAAAGTTTTCAAGGCAATACGGAGCTGTCCGGTAATCCTCCAGCTCACGGATGGGAAGCTGCCATAGGCGCCCTTCCCGGATAAACAGTTCTCTCGGCACGCTCATCTGTCCGGCCCATTTTTCATGGGGCTCTCTGATAGGCAGCGCATCCCAGTTCTGCATCCAGCCGATCATGACTCTTCTGCCGTCAGGTGTCTGCACCGTCTGCGGAGCATAGAAATCGATCCCGTAGTCAATAGCCTGGTCATGTTCTTCGATCAGAGTATTTGTCTTTTCATCCAGACTGCCGATCAGACACAGCGTCCCGTTGCCGTTATGGTATTCAAATCCCTCCGGCAGCATATCCTGAGGGCTGGTCAAAAGAACAGCCTTTCCGTCCAGCTCAAAGAAATCGGGGCATTCCCACATCTTGCCGAAGCGGTTTTTATTTTCTGCCAGTTTTCCTTCATATACCCAGTGGAGGCAGTCTTTGCTGGTATAAACCAGAATCTGCCCGCTTCCGTCTGCGGGACGGCTTCCCATAAGAGCTGCCCAGGTCCCGTCCGCTCGCCGGATGATCTTCGGGTCGCGAAAATCGTTGCGGCTGGCTCCTTCGGGCAGGTCAGACTCATCAAGCACCGGATTGTTTTCGTACTTTTCAAAATCGACCCCGTCACCGATGGCGATATTCTGCGTCTGGACCTCCACCGTCCAGCCGTCTTTGCCGCGTTCATTCAGAACACCGGTATACATCAGCAGCATCCTGCCGTCGTCAAGCGTTACGGCGCTTCCCGAAAAGCATCCGTTAGAGTCATAGATCTCGTCCGGCGCGAGCGCTGCCGGGAGATACTCCCAGTGAAGAAGATCACTGCTGACGGCGTGTCCCCAGTGCATGCTGTCCCAGTGGGACGAATAAGGGTTGTACTGATAGAACATATGATACTGTCCCGCGTGGTAACAAAAACCGTTCGGGTCATTCATCCACCCCGCCCTCGGAGTCAGGTGAAACAAAGGCCTCTCACCGGCGCTGATCTGCTTCCCCATGATCTCTTCCATTTTCCTGGCTTCCCGTAAAGTCTGGCTGCTCATTCATTTCCTCCTGTGTTCCGGTCATACGGCTGATAAAACACTTACTCTCCCTATTATACATAAAGGACGGGCCGGCACAAAGAGAAAAATAAAAAAGGGGTCAGACCCCTTTCACACGTTGAAGTGCAAAAGGGGTCTGACCCCTATCAGTTAATGTTATTCGATTGCAATGTATTTGTTCTCTTCCACCTCGGGTTTTGTTTCCTTCTTCGGGATAGAGACTTTCAGGATCCCATCCTCAAATTTAGCCTTGATGTCTTCCTCGGTGATCTGGTCGCCGACGTAGAAGCTTCTGCTGCAGGTACCGGCATAGCGCTCTCTGCGGATGTATCTGCCCTGCTCATCCTTTTCATCATTGGATTTCTTGGCAGCGGCTGTGATGGTCATATAACCGTCCTTGAGCTGAGCCTGAACATCTTCCTTCTTGTAACCGGGCAGATCAATGTCAAGTTCAAATCCGTTATCCGTTTCGCGCACATCCGTTTTCATAACGGTGTTCACCGGAAGGGCTGCTCTGTGACCGGACTTCCTGACAGGTCTGTAAAAATCATCAAAGAAATCATCAAACAGGTTCTCACCGAAAATACTGGGCATCAACATAATTCATTCCTCCTTTTATAAGACGGCTCCCTTTTTCCGGGAGCTTTTTTTCTTTTGATGATTATGTTATACCACCGATGTTAGCACTCGTCAATAGTGAGTGCTAATAATTTTGTGAAAATTCTGTGAACGAAAAAATGACGGAGGACCGTCCTCTGTACAAGTCACAAAAAAGGCGTCTTACTGTTCCTCGGGGAACGCTCCCCTGCAAAAGTGGAAAACAAAAATATTACCCTGTTCCAAAGGGGACCTACCAAAGCGCCGGTACTTGACGAGAGCGAAGTCCGAGTCTTAGTACCGCTGCGCTTTGGTCAGAGCGCGAGTGTGCCCCGTGGAACAGGGTAATATTATTTGTTTCATGTTTGTATAAAGGATTGTCCCTTATCATCGGGTTATGACACAGGATCATCCTCTGTCATAACTCTGTTATAAAAGCTTCAGCACTTCCTCCCGCACGCTGTCCATATGGGCATCCGCCAGGCCGAAATCCATCTCCTTGTAGGACCAGGCCGCTCTTCCGATGCCGTACTGTTCAAAAGCGGCACTGATCATCTTATACCAGGCAAGCGCATCCTCCGGATCCGCAAGATCGATCACTCCGTACTCGCCGCAGTAGAGGCTCGTTCCGCGCTCCTTTGCCACTTTGGCTGCCTGCTCGAAAAACCACAGGAAATAATTTTCATCAAGATGGCCGTCTGCCGGGAAGTGACCGGCACCTTTGAAATGGCCGGGCACGTTTGCTTCATGCGCCGCCTGCAGCTCGGCGTAAGTCGCGTCCTTGCTGATGCGGAAATCCCTGTCCATCGTCTCGATCCAATATGCGCCTTGGTGGGTGAAGACGGTGGGATCATAGCAGTGGAAATTGTAGATGACATTCTCATCGACCGGCATGGCCAGGTCCGGAATCGCCTCCACGCTGTTGTAATGGTATCCGCCGATCAGGATGTGGATCGTAGGCGCGATCTTCCGGATCCGGCGGATGCAGGTCGTGGAGATCTCGTTCCATTTTTCACAGTAGGACCTGTCCGTCACCTCATTAAGAAGCTCAAACGAAAGACGGTCTTCATATTTACCGTATCTCTTCGCAAATTCTTCCCAGAGGCGGTAGAAACGTTCCTGGTAGTCTTCTCTGTCAAAGAAGCCCTCCTCTTTCTCTCCTGCGTCGAAAGAGTATCCGAAAGTCTTGTGAAGATCAAGAAGCAGGTTAAGCCCGTACTTCCCGCACCATTCAACGGCCCGGTCAATATAGGTGAAACCGTCTTCTTTATAATTTCCTTCATCGTCTTCCACGAGATCATAGTCGATGGGCAGGCGGATGTGATCCAGCCCCCACTCTTTGATCACGGCGATATCGCTCTCTTTAATAAAAGTCTCGTAGCGCTCTTTTGTGTGGTCGCACTGGGAAAGCCATCCTCCCAGGTTGACGCCGTGCATATATCCCTGCCATTTTGCCATGTGATCGTCCTCCTGACAACGGCCTGCCTATGCCGGCAGGCTGATTGTTTCTGTTTCCTAAATAATCAGACCCGTATGGATCCGATAAAGCAGCATCATCATGATTCCGAAAGCCGCCATCGCTATGGCAGCTGCAATATGTACTTTTATGTTCTGCCAGCCAAGTGCCAGGCACTCCCTGAAATACAGGCTGATCCTGTCATACCACGGACACTTGCAGCCGATTCCTTCGGCATCCATTCCCGCCTCTCTCGCAATAATGCCGCTGCGGAACAGATGAAATGCGGACGTAGCGTATGCGCTCTTTGCCGGCCCGCCCTCGCACTCTTCGATCAGCTTTTTTGAATTAGCCAGGTTCTGCACTGTGTTTACCGAAGTCTCTTCCCGGATGATTCCGTCTGTCTCCTCTCCGGCTTCGGCCAGGTAACGCACCATGCTTTCCGCCTCTGTAACGGCTTCATCTTTTCCCTGTCCGCCCGAGACGACCAGGCGCGTGTCAAGTTCCTGCTCACGCCGTTTATCACGGTAAGCCAGCGCCGTACGGATCCGTTTTTCCAGATTTGTCCCGACCGAAGAATCTTTTTTCAATCCGCATCCGAGGATGACCACATATTTTCCGTCGTATGACGGTTTAAAGCACATGGCTGCGATTATGCAGATAAAGGCAGCCAAAAGCATGCACATCCCGTAGACGAACAACCCGGTAAACAGATACGCTGCCCCGGCAGGCACATTGATGAAAATGCCGAACCGTGTGCCGTATCTGGCCATAAACAGGCCGAAGATATGGGCACCGCCCAGGATGATCCCCCAAAACAGTGTCAGGAAGATAGCGCGCTTAAACCCGGACATGAACAGCATGATCAGGCTCGTAAGCGCAAGCAGACCGAGAAAAACCGCGGTCACGGGCAGCATGCTGCGCATATAGACCCCGTTTGCCTCCAGTACTCCTTTGACTGCCTGGTACATGGTGTAGCTGTCCCGGTGCCGGATAAGGTGCACATACTGGACTAATACAGCGACCGTCTGAGCGGACAGGAACAGACCGGCTCCCAGCCAGACCACTTTCTTCCCGTCAAAAAAGTCATCCCTGCAGATCGGGAAAAAGTTCATGTAACAGGCCAGGGAAAACAGGATGCCGGCTGCGCCTGCAATCAGCAGGATCTTGCTGTACCCGCG
>JBGUOI010000222.1:0-3021 GCA_045118075.1 Porcincola sp.
AACCACAATAGCGGAATGCCAATGGCTTTTCAATTGTTATTTGATATTTGGTGGAGCAGAGTCACCCACCCAAGCTACAGAAGACTCGAAAAAGGAGAGCATTTTAATGAAAAAGAAAGTAGTGGCATTGATGCTGACCTTCGCTCTGGCAGCTGCTATAGCAGGCTGCGGAGGCGGTTCCAGTGCTTCAAAAGAACCTGCAAAAGGCGGTGAGGCAGCACAAGAGGACGAGACTCCTGGTAATACAGATCAACCCTCTGCCGGAAACCAGGATAAGTCGCTGGGCACCGGGTACAATGAGCTCGCGCCCCTGATGACCTATGAGGAATTTGCGGCGGCTCAGGCCGGCAGCCCTGTTACGATCGAGAGTTATGTCCAGGTAAAGAATGCTTTTGATGATCAGAAGTCTGCCGTGACACTGTATGCTCAGGACGAGGAAGGCGCATACCTGATCTGTGATCTGCCGATCACTCAGGAACAGTACGACACTCTTGAGACCGGACAGAAGATCAGAGTCAGCGGAGATAAAAACGAAGAGGCCGGAGAGGTCAGGATCGTGAATGCAACCGGCATGATCGCGGACGGCAGTTATGCCCCCGAGGTGGACGATGTGTCTGACCTGCTCGGGAAGGATGACCTTGCCGCCTATAAAAATCATATAGTATCCTTCAAAGGCCTGAAAGCCGTGGATACCGAAGATGCGGGCGGCGACCTCCTGCGCTTCTTCTACGGCCCCGACGGGAACGGAGATCCGGGAGATGACCTCTATTTCAGCGCGGAAAAAGACGGTACGGTCTATCTGTTTAAAGTGGAATCAGACCTTTGCGGAAAAGGGACAGATATCTATGACAAAGTGACCTATGTCGAAGAAGATGCTGTCATTGACCTTGAAGGCGTTATTTATGATACAGAGGAAGGGCTTCCTCTGATCACAGATATGGCGATTCTGGAGTAAAAAGTCAAAAAATCGTTCAACCCGGGCGTTCGCTCAAAGAACGCAAGACTCGCGAGCGAGTCTTGAATTTACGAACTGCAAAAATGTCTTGAAGCCGGCTTCATGTACCGAATAATATCCTGAGGCCGGTCTCATGAACCGCAAGAACATCCCGAAGCCGGTCACACAAACCACCGGTCTTTCATACTGGGAAGTACTAAAAATCAGGGCAGTCAATGCCCTGCAGTTTTTTCCATATAGCATTATGACAAAATACCACCCCGCCGGAGTTTTCCGGCGGGATTTTTTTCCCGAAGTCCTCTACTGGTTTATGCCAGCGCTGTTTTATTCCATCATTAATATGCCTTACACCAGCTTTTTTTATACCAGCAGTAGTATGCTTTATACCCATGGTTGAATGACAGCACCGGACAGAGGCTTTATTCTTATAAAGGTAATCTTATAAAAGTAATTTTTAAAAAGAAATCTGAAAAGAAAGGAGGAGAGGCTATGAATTTTGCACAGGCAGCAAGAAATGACAGCTTGTTCACACGCACAGAAAACGGGGCAGTCGCCCTGAATACGACCGGAGACGCAAGGCTCGATCTGTTCGGTACGATCGGATCTCTCCGCGGCGCGGAAACCGTAAGGATCGAGCGACTCTTCTCCGAAGCGTACAAGGTGGATCCGCTTTTTGCCGCCAAGATCGCTTTCTATGCCCGTGATGTCAGGGGCGGCCTGGGCGAGCGGCAGACCTTCCGCACGATTATCCGCTACATGGCGCAGAGTCATCCGGAAGCACTTCGTCCCAACCTTGATCTGATCGGTGTATACGGCCGTTACGATGACCTCTACTGCCTGGTCGGAACCCGGCTGGAAAGTGATATGTGGGAGGCCATGAAGGCGCAGTTTGAGGAGGACCATCGGAATCTGGAGGCAGGAAATGCCGTATCTCTTCTGGCAAAGTGGATCAAGACCGCAGACGCTTCCTCCGCAGCGACCAGAAAGCTCGGTATCCTGACCGCAAAGAAGCTTGGATACTCCGTTTATGAGTTCAAGCGCATCGTGCGCGCTCTGCGCAGAAAGATCGGAGTCATTGAGACCCTGATGTCTGCCGGACGCTGGGAGGAGATCCGCTACCCGGAGGTCCCTTCCAGGGCCATGATGATCTACCGCAAGGCTTTCCTCAGACATGACGGAGAGCGGTACGGGCAGTTTATCAACAGAGCGGCCGCCGGTGAAGAGAAGATCCACGCGGATACACTGTATCCTTACGATATCGTGGAGAAAGTCATGCCCCGTTACCCCGGCTTCAGAGTTTCTTCCGCAGCCGTGATCGAAGATCCCGCCCTTGAGGCCCAGTGGCGCCAGCTCCCGGATTATGTTGAGCCGGGGACAAATGCCCTCGTCATTGCCGACACGTCCGGTTCCATGAGCGGCAGACCTCTGGCATCTTCTGTAGGACTTGCGGTCTATTTCGCCGAGCGCAACCACGGCGCTTACCACAACATGTTTATGTCCTTCTCCGGCACATCCCGGATCCAGATGCTCCGCGGTGAGACCCTGGCCCAGAAGATCAACAGCATCAACATGAGTGACTGGGAGAACAACACGAATCTCCAGGCGGCTTTTAAGCACGTGCTCAGAATCGCCCTGCTCAACCACGTTCCCCAGGATGTGATGCCCAAGTCTCTGATCGTCATTTCCGATATGGAGATCGACTACTGCGGAGACCGCAGCTGGACCTTCTATGAGCAGATGGAGAGACTGTACCGGATCAACGGATACCAGATCCCCAACCTTATTTTCTGGAACGTGGCCAGCCGTCACGACATATTCCACGCGGATAAGAGCCGCAGGGGCGTCCAGCTTGCCAGCGGACAGTCTGCTGCCGTTTTCCGCCAGATCATGCAGACAGTCGGCATGAATCCTGTAGAAGCAATGGAAAAAATCATAAATTCTGAACGATATGAAGCCATCACGGTGGCTGGATAAGTGCTGAGTCCGCACCCGCCGGTGGAAAGAGGGTCAGGCTGAAGGGCCTTCCCTTCTCCGGCGGCGGGAGTGAAATAAGCCCTTCCTGCTGC
>JBGUOI010000223.1:0-11607 GCA_045118075.1 Porcincola sp.
AGGCTTTTAAGTGCTTCTGCTGCCTCCAGGGCCACAGCGGCATTACTGATCTGGAACGGTCCCGACAGCCGGATCGAATACGGTCCCTTTCCTCTGTACCGAAATGACTGGGCTCCGGCAGCGGTTGAAATAATATTGATATTTCCGGGATCGACTGTCCTTATAAAAGCCCCTTCTTTCCGGCATTTTTTTTCGACCGCACGTATGACCTGTTCCCTGAACTTTGTTGTCCCATCCAGCACCACCGGTATCCCGGGCTTTATGATTCCGGCTTTTACGGCCGCGATCTTTTCCGGCGTGTCACCAAGATATGCCTTATGGTCCTCGCTGATGGAAGTAAGAACGGCAAGCACCGTCGTACTGACGATGTTGGTCGCATCATCTCTTCCGCCCATCCCGACTTCAAGCAGTACCAGGTCACAGCTTTTTTTCTCGAACCACAAAAAGGCCAGGGCACACTCGAGCTCGAACACGGTCGGAACCGTTTTCCCTTGCTGCGAAAGTGTGCCGCAGGCCTTTGAAAGAACCGAGATCAGCTCCGACGCCTCATCGGCCGGAATCATCGTTTTGTCATACCTGAACATCTCTTCAAAGCAAAACAGGGAAGGCGATATGAACCTTCCCACGTGATACCCTGCCTGTATCAGTATTTCTTCGAGAAAAGCCATCACGGAACCTTTCCCGTTCGTCCCCGCGCAGTGAACAAACTTAAGCCTGTCCTGGGGATTTCCAAGAAGCGCCAGCAAGGAGCCGATCGCTTCAAGACCCGGCCTGCTGCCGGGATGGGCGATCTTTGTCAGTCTTTCCAATAGATCTTCATTATGTCTCATTGCGGATAAACCTCGTGAGCGGCCCGAGATAAAGCATGCACATCACGGCGCAGTAGACCGGCATCATGATGACATACTGGATGAGCCTGATCTGCAGGACAGCCAGCGGATGATAACCGTAAAAAAGTATCAGTCCGGGCATGGTAAAACAGAAGGAACACACAGCCATCGTCAGCGCAACCGAAATGCACAGCCATACGGCCCTGACGCCTGACTTTCTGCTCAGAGCCTTAAGAATCAGCACCGGCAGTACTCCATAAAGTGTCGATGAGCACAGGATCAGAATGTTTGGCGGATAACCCGAAAGAATACAGCCGATCACATCCTGCATCGCCCCTACAAGTCCGCCGCAGACCGGTCCGAACCACAATCCCGTGATCATGGTGCAGACACAGGCCAGGGAAAACCTGGCAGTGCCCAGATCGATCCTGACCACTCTCTCGAGAATGACAGCCATGGCTGTCATCACACCCAGAATCGCCAGGATATTCAGTTTACGGAAATTGGCAGATCGTATACTCAAAAAAACACCTCCATTTTGAGAACGTTAAATCCGCCGCCCCCATAATGAAGATGTCACATTCGTTTCATGTGGCAACGGGTGCGGAAAAAGCATCGCGGACGCATTACATAAGTCCTTCGTTCCAGGGCAACTCCCCATCCACTGACTACTTAACGCGCTAATTCCTACTTCGCCTTTAATGATGAAAGCATTATAACACACACAGAGTTTTTTACAATACGCACTTGCAAATATCGACCCTATAGGCTATGATGTGACAGACGAAAAAAACCGGATCTTGATGGAGGTTAACTGATGAGACACCTGATGAGTCCTCTCGACTTTTCTGTCGAAGAGCTTGATCGGCTTCTTAAACTGGCTTGTGACATAGAAGCTGATCCTGCAAAATATGCTCACGCCTGTGACGGAAAAAAACTTGCCACTTTATTTTATGAACCAAGTACGAGAACCCGCTTAAGCTTTGAAGCTGCCATGTTGAATCTGGGCGGGTCGGTACTTGGTTTTTCTTCTGCCGATTCCAGTTCGGCCGCCAAGGGGGAAAGCGTTTCGGATACGATCCGCGTCATCTCCTGCTATGCTGATATCGCTGCCATGCGTCATCCCAAGGAAGGCGCACCGCTTGTCGCTTCGCTTCGCTCAAAAATTCCGGTCATCAATGCCGGCGACGGAGGCCACCAGCATCCGACCCAGACACTGACTGACCTGCTCACGATCTATTCGCTCAAAGGCAGGCTCGATCACATTACCATAGGAATCTGCGGAGACCTTAAATTCGGACGTACCGTCCATTCCCTGATCAATGCCCTGATCCGTTACCCGGGAATCCATTTTGTGCTGATCTCTCCGGAAGAGCTGCGCATCCCGGATTATGTAAGAGAAGACGTTTTAAAGCGCAACAACCAGAGTTTTGAGGAAGTGACCTCCCTTGAAGATGCGATCGGCGATCTTGATTTTCTGTACATGACCAGGGTTCAGCGGGAACGTTTCTTCAACGAAGAAGATTACGTCCGGATGAAGGACTTCTATATTCTGGACAAGGAAAAGATGAAATTGGCCAAAGAGGATATGTTCGTACTTCACCCGCTTCCCAGAGTCAATGAGATCTCCGTGGAGGTGGATGATGATCCCAGAGCCGCTTACTTTAAGCAGGCACAATACGGCGTCTATGTGAGAATGGCCCTGATTCTTACTCTTCTGGAGGTGGAAGTATGTTAAATGTAGGACAGCTTAACGAGGGCGTCGTCCTGGATCATATCCAGGCCGGCAAGAGCATGGGAATCTACCGGATCCTGAAACTGGACCAGATGGACTGCTGCGTAGCCATAATCAAGAATGCCCGCAGCAATAAGATGGGCCGGAAAGATATCATCAAGGTCGAATGCCCCATCGGCGACCTTGATCTGGATGTGCTCGGTTTCATCGACCACAATATCACGGTCAATATCATCAAAGATGCCCAGATCGTTGAAAAAAGAGAGCTGAGGCTCCCGCAAAAACTCAAAGGAATCATCCACTGCCACAATCCGCGCTGCATCTGCACGATCGAACAGGAACTTGAACATGTCTTCTTCCTGGCCGATCCAGAGAAGGAGATCTACCGCTGCCAGTACTGCGAAGAAAAATACAGCGGACGGGCAAAACTCTGATCTTTATCTTCTCTCATAGCACAGATGGCGGTACTCCAGATCGAAATATGTCATTTCATCGCTGTCCGCCGTAATGTGCCACTCCGGGTCCTCATCCAGGTTGGGAAACCAGGTGTCTGCCAGGTAAGCATGTTCGATTCTGGTGATGTGGACCTTATCACAGTACGGCAGAAGCTGCCGGTAGACCTGACCGCCGCCGATCACGCATACATCGTCTGGATCGGTCCCTTTAAGCTTTTCAAAAAGCTCCTGCAGGTCATGACAAACCACGGCTCCCCGCACCGTCAGGCCGGGGTCTGTGCTCATCACGATATTGGAACAATGATCAAAAGGCCTTCCCCCGGGAAGGCCTTCAAGTGTCTTACGGCCCATCACGACCACTTTCCCGGCCGTCTCCTGCCGAAGCAGACGCTGGTCAGCCGGAATCCGCACAAGAAGAGATCCTTTATTGCCGATCGCCCAGTTCTTGTCAACAGCCGCGATCATATTCATTGTTGATGCTCCTTCCTCTTTTACTGCTGACTCTGGTAAGAAGCCAGTCTCGCTATTCCCGCATCCTCGGCAAATCCTGCCGCATTGTAAAGAAACAGGATATCGGTCGGATCACTTTGAAGGATCAGTTCATTAATGTCCCCGCCGTAATATCGCAGGTCAACCATATCTATCCTGTCAAACAGACCCGTAAGCATCGGTGCAAAGCAATGCGCGTATGAATCCTTGAACATCAGGAGACGTCTTCCGGATGAAGCATCTGTCTCAATGCTGACCAGGTCATAGTTTCCGCCGAAAAAGGCCCCGTACTGGTCTCTGGTGGCAAGTTTGTCATAATCAAGTATTCCATCCCGCACTGTCCCGGAAGAAGGATAGGTCACTTTGATCTTGTCCGATCCGGCCGGCCTGTACCAGGTCAGAACATCTGTGATCGAAGTGATACCTGTCCTTGCTGCAATCGTTCCCCTGAAGTTGTCGGACAGTTCCTGTGAGAAGAAATAGCCTTCCCCGATCGGCTCACCCAGTTTATTTCTCGCCCATGAGGCAAAAACATAGGAGGCAGCCGGGGTCGTCCAGTGATGATCTGTCCGGTAATAGATATATTCGTCCTTATGCTGCCTCAGAATGCCCGCCGCGTCAAACCAGACGCCTTCCGGCAGCATACCCTCAGCCTTTTTGAGGTAGATCTCTTCATCATACGGATCTGCAAACGGCGGAAGTTTTTCACGCAGAATATCCACCGCATTGGGGACGATCATAACGCTGACATGATCCGCCGAAAACCGTTCACTCATGACTCCGGCGAAAGAAGACAATGCCTGCAGGTTGATATCGGCGCGCTCATCTTCAAATACGCCGGTATGTTTTTCGATCAGGTATTCATCCTTTGCCAGGTACACATCGTGGATATCTTTTTTAAGGATCGCCCTCTCTGCGTGTGTCTTAAGTGAGATCCACCAGTCACGCCAGGGGAACTGGTCTGTCAGGTAATCTTCATATCCCCGTTCGAATTTTCCGGACAGGATATCTTTTGCTTCCGGCTTCGGGAAATCGGCAAGCGTCCTGTTTTCAGTCTCGGAAAAGCTGCGTTTCGGAGTGATCAGTGAGATCAGGGCCACGCCGAAGATCATCAGCAGAAAAAGTGTAATGACATTCCATGCCTGTCTGTTGTTCATTGATACCTCTCTTTTTGTCAGAAACGGAAATACAGGAAGGGATTATAGCTTGCGTCCACGAGGTATGCCAGAGAAAGGGCAAACACCGCAATATAAAACGCAAAGCGGAGAATCACGCACAGCAGATCGCTCTCTTTTACCTTCTCAAGAAGCCGTCCTGCAGCCTTGAGCGGCAGCGTGGTCGATCCGATGATCAGGACCGCAAACAGGACCGCGTTAGTATACAGCAGATATACGGTCCCTTTTGATGCGATTCCGGCTCCCATTCCGAACATGGCCTTTAAATACCCGATCGGTTCTGCAAGGTCACTTGCTGAGAAGATGAACCAACCGAACATGACAATGAGCATGCAGTAGATCCTTCTTGCCCATCCGGGCAGCTTTTCAAGAAAAGAGGATAAAACCAGCTTTTCGATCATCAGAAGGATACCGTAATATAATCCCCAGATCAGGAAATTCCAGTCGGCTCCGTGCCAGATACCGGTCAGCAGCCAGACGATCATGATATTCCTGATCAGAACCGCCGTTCCTCTCCGATTGCCGCCGAGCGGGATGTAGACATATTCCCGGAACCACGTTCCGAGTGAGATATGCCACCTGCGCCAGAACTCGGTTACACTCTTTGATTCATACGGATGGTCAAAATTCTCAAGAAACCGGAAACCGAACATGTGACCGAGACCGATCGCCATATCCGAGTATGCCGAGAAATCGAAATAGATCTGGAAAGTAAAAGCGGCGATCCCGATCCACGCATTGACCATCGGCACCGACTGCCAGGTCATGCCTCTGATGCTCTCCCACAAAGCTCCGGCGCTGTTTGCCAGCAGGACTTTTTTCCCGAGGCCGATGATAAACCGGTTGACACCTTCCGCGAACTCGGCGGCTGTCTCCTGCCGGCTGCGCAGCTGTCGGTCAATGGTCCTGTACTGCACGATCGGACCGGCGATCAGCTGCGGGAACATCGTCACATAGGCGCCGTAGGAAATAATATTACGCTGTACGCTCGCATCACCCCGGTAAACATCAATAATATAGGAAATCGTCTGGAATGTATAAAACGAGATTCCGATCGGGAGCGTCAGTGCCAGCAGCCGGATGGGAGTGCCGGTCAGCGAACTGATCGTACGCAGTACAAAATTGGCATATTTAAAGAAAAACAGCAGCGATAAAGCAGCTGCAACGGATAAGATCAGGCAAAGCTTTGCCGTCCCTCTTCTCCCGATCCGCGAAAAGTGGTCAACAGCCAGGCCGCCGCTCCAGGTGATCAGGATGGAGATAAGCATAAGGAGAATATAAACGGGTTCTCCCCATGCATAAAAGACAATGCTGACAATAAAAAGAACCAGGTTCCGCCAGCGTCTGGGTAATATGTAATATAAAGCCAGGACGATCGGCAGGAAACGGAACAAAAACAGTAAACTTGAAAAAATCATTCTGAAAAACTCCGCTGTTCTTAACTTTTTACGCTTTACAAGAAAGTCTTTTCTGCTTTACAATCATGACGGATATTATATAATAATTTAGTTGGATTAGCAATTCCGTAAAAAGGAACTGAGGACAGATAATGGCAAACCGTAAAAGATATACCGGAAATACAAACAGAAACCGGTCCTCCGGGAAAAGCGCTTCGTCCGCAAGGACCTCCCGCACTGTGGCCCGAAGGAGACGTTCGGCTTCTTCCGATGATATGATGGTCTTAAAACTGCTGCTGCTCGTGGTCGCTGTACTGGTGATCTTCGAAGGCAGGCTGATCTTTACTATGTTCACCCAGCAGGCCGGACCGATCGTCACAGCCGTATCCGATAACGGAAACGACAATATACAGACAGCCGCCGTGGAAAAGACGGAGGAAGCTGCTGTTTCAAATGACACTGCCGTGGAGACACCTCCTGCAGAAGAAGCCGGGAAAGCAGATACCATTGAAGCGCCGGATGCCGGGGCGGACCGCGTCTCCTCCGGATCCGCTCTCGCCGGGTTCTCCGCGGTAGAAGCAGATGCCGCTGCTCAGGCCCCCGCTGCTTCATCTTCATCATCATCATCTGAAAATACCGGTTCTTCCATCTATGATGAGAACGGTTATGTGATCTCCGAACATCTGGATAATGACTGCGTCGTGCCGATGCAGAGTGTCTCCGTGGACGATTCTTATTTCTCTGATGCAGTTTTTATCGGCGATTCCAGGATGGAAGGATTTCATTTTACTTCCGGCATTACTCAGGGCGACTGGCTGACCAGCGTCGGCATGACCCTGACATCCATCTCGGACTCCAAAGTGGCTACCCCGGATGGGAATATCACAGTTTACCAGGGACTGAGCGGCAGGCAGTACTCCAAGATCTACCTGATGCTCGGCGCCAACGATCTGGGCTTCTGGCCATGGGAGGAATTTCTCCCCACTGCGCTGAGCGTTCTTGAACAGTTCCACAAACTGCAGCCGAATGCCCTGATCTATATCTGCAGCTGCATTTATGTAGAAGAATCAAAAGTTGTCACGGATTATGTCAACAATGCGAACGTGATCGAAGTCAACAAAGGTCTGCTTTCAGCGTGCGAACAGCTGCCGTACTGCTGGTATGTCAATCTCAATGAAGTACTCTCCAACGGATGGCAGGCACTTATACAGGATGCTTCCGAGGACGGTGTTCATCTCTATGAACATTACTCCAAGATCATGCTGGGGTACCTGAAAAACCATTACGTGTCCGATACAGCCGCAGGAAGCACCGCGATCTCCGATGCTTCTTCTTCTCCGGCTGCGGAGGCGACCGAAGCCGGCTCGGATACGGCTGCTGATGACAGTGCTTCTTCCGACGCTTCCGACGATACCGGAGCGGGTGCTGATGCCGGTGCTTCCGACGATACCGGCGCTGAAACCGGTGCCGATGCGCCTGAACCACCGCCCGATAATGTAAACGGAATTATCATTGTAAACTGAAAATAACAGAAAGGAACTGACCTGAATATGAAAAAATCGACTTTATTAATCTGCCTGCTCACTGCTGCCGCCCTCCTTGCCGGTTGTTCCGGCAAGAAAAAAGACATCTCGGTCAATGCCGATGATCTTGCGTCAAAACTCGCCTCGGAGGCAGTCACTTCCGGGTCACTGACCAAGGCCGCTGCAGATCCGCGGACTGTTTATTTCTTTGATGAGAATTCGTATGAGAGCGGTGTCGCCTACAAGAGCGACGGTTCGATCGCCTGCGAAGTCGCCGTAATCGCCTGTAAAGATGCCTCCGGCACGGAGGATGCTGAAAAGAAATTCAAAGCTCACGTCGAATCACAGATCGAACTGTACGAGAGCTATAATCCCGAAGAAGTGGAAAAACTTAAAAACGCCGTCATCAAGAGTGCCGGAAAATATTCCGTGCTCTGCGTGTGCGATGATTCCGGCAAAGCCGAGAGCATTCTTAAAGAAGCCGGCTTCTGAATATGACAGGGAACTTTCCCTCTTAATACGTAGAACAAAAAACCATCACCCTGTTCCGGGCGATGGTTTTTTTCAAATATGTATGAGGAGTGACCCCCTGTTACTTTTTCAGACCGCAGATCCGGATAATGGCATCCGCAAAGATCTTGGCGCTCATCACCATCACTTCAATATCCATATACTCATCATCTCCGTGCATATGAGTATCCACACCTTCGATCTCGCAGCCGAATGCAACGCCGTATTTCAGGTCATGAACATAGGTTCCGCCGCCGATCGCCTGGGGCTCTCCTTTTTCGTGGAAATACAGTTCATAGGATTCGAGCAGTTTCCTGACAAGATCTGAATCGCCGGGAACGCAGTGGGCCGGGGTCATCTCTCCTTCATCCATCTTCATCCCGATCGAAGCAAAAGTGCGCCTCATCACCTCAGTCAGGTTCTCATCAGTGGCGCACAGCGGAGCTCTTGAATCGAACTCCCCTTTCAGCACACCGTTTTCCAGGTTCAGAATCCCCAGATTCATGGTCAGCGCACCGGAGACTTCATCACTCATGGCGACTTGGAGAGCTTTTCCTTCAGTATCTCTGTGCGGATACAGCTTTCCGATTCCCTTAAGATATCTGACCGCGTCTGTCTCATCAAGATCAAGGATGGAGATCAGCTCAAGGGCTGCCGTGATGGCGTTGATTCCATGCTCCGGCGTCGAAGCATGCGCAGCCTGGCCTTTTACCTTAACCTCCACTCCGTCTGACGTATCCGTGCAGGTAAAAAGTGCGCCGGTCTTCTCCTGTGCTTTCAGGGCCGCCTCTTTCACTTCTTCTGCACTAAGTCCGGAGAGAGCAAAACACGCATCTGCCGGAACGACATTCACTTTGGATCCGGCCAGGAATGCAGTGACATCCTTTTTTCCCGGTGCCGGAGAAACGTCTGCCCAAAAAGCTTTCGAGAGCCTGGCCTTTTCGATATTCACCAGCGGATACGAGGCATCCGGTGTAAAGGTAGCCGGTGCTTCCTCTTCTTTCGAATAATAATATTCCAGATCAGATGAGCCGCACTCTTCGTCCGATCCGAATATCAGGCGAAGGGAGGATTCAAGCCCGATCCTAAGATCTTTTATTGCCTTAACGGCATAAAGCGCTGCAATTGCCGGGCCTTTATCGTCGCAGGTCCCGCGCCCGTAGATCTTACCGTCTTTAACAAGCGCCGTGAACGGCTCGGTGACCGTCCAGGTATCCGAGACGGGAACCACATCCAGGTGCGCAAGGATATCAAGAGCCTTCTCTCCTTCTCCGAAGTCGCCTGTCACGACATAGTTATCATAATTGGTCACCTTCAGGCCTTCGCGCTCCATTAAAGCGCCCATCGCTTCAAGTGCCCTGGCCGGGCCTTCTCCGAAAGGTTTTCCCGGAAGCGCACTGCCTTTTGTTGAATCAATGGCCACCAGGTCTGTCAGGTCCCGGAGCATATTTTCCTTCTGACTGTCAATATACTGATCGATCTTGTCCTTAAACATAGTTAGAGCCTCCTGTGTTAAGATAAGGCCCGTTTGCTTTTTACCCGGACCCTGCTATAGTATATCATATGAAAACAGTTGTTGACCAGACGCAGGAGATGAACCGATGAAGAAAGAAGGATACTACTCATCAGGCCAGTTTGCCGCTCTCGCGGGCGTTTCTGTCCGTACGATCCGCTTTTACGATAAACTCGGTATTCTTAAGCCGTCTCTGCTTTCCGGAAATAATGCTCGTTTCTACACAGACAGTGACCTGGTCCGCCTGCAGCAGATCCTGCTTCTCAAATACCTTGGTTTCTCTCTTGAGGAGATCCGTGAGCTGACGATCGACGACCAGGATCCCGCTTATCTGTTAAACCAGCTGGATCTCCAGCAGCGTCTCGTCGAGGACCGGATCGAACAGATGCAGGTCGTCAGAAGCGCCATCAGTGATACAGCCGGAATGATCCGCGAAGGGGAAGGGGTCGACTGGTCTAAGCTTCTTGATCTTATTCACCTGACAGGCATGGAAAATGCCCTGGCTCTCCAGTATAAGACTGCCAGCAACCTCTCCGCACGAATCCGGCTCCATGCCCTTTACTCCGTCAACAAGCAGGGGTGGTTCCCCTGGCTGTATTCTCTCGGTTCTTTAAAAGAAGGGATGCGCATCCTCGAGCTCGGCTGCGGAAGCGGCTCTTTGTGGATCGAGAATATGACAAAGATCCCTTCCGATGTTATGATCACTCTCTCCGATATTTCTGACGGAATGATCCGCGATGCCAGAAGAGGCATATCACTGGCGGACGGACGTTTTCAATATGCCGTATTCGATTGTAATTCGATCCCGTATCCGGATGAGAGCTTTGACCTGATATATGCCAACCATGTCCTTTTCTACGTCCCCGAACCGTCCGAAGTCTGCCGTGAAGCTGCCAGGGTCCTGAAAAAAGGCGGCCGGTTTATCTGCAGCACGTACGGCAGGGACCATATGATTCAGATCAGCCAGCTGGTCAGTGAGTTCGACCAGCGCATCGTCCTGTCCGCGAATCGCCTTTACGACCGCTTCGGCCTGGAAAACGGCAGAGATATCCTCTCACCGTATTTTGACTGTGTCTCCCTCGAAAAATATGAGGACCGGCTGCTTGTAGACAGCGCCGGTCCCCTCATTGAATATATCATTTCCTGTCACGGCAACCAGAACCAGTATATCCTGGACCGTTATAAAGAATTCCGCAGTTTTGTACGTTCCCGTACCGATAAGGGATTCGAGATCACAAAATCCGCAGGTGCTTTTATTGCCTGTAAAGAATAAATAATCTCTGCGCCGGCCTTATCAGTCATCCGCCTCATCAAGGCCGAGCCACATATTCTCCACCCACTCTTCGTCTTCGTTGTTGAGGATCGCTTCAAGGGAGAAGAAATCATCCTCTTCATCCTGCCATCCCTGATCGCCCGAGAGCATCTGCCAGCGGCGGTTTCCGTCCTCATACCGCTCCAGCTTGTAGACATCTGTCTCCACCATGATCTCTTTGCCGGACAGTGAATAACTTGTGAGCAGGACATAGATCACATCTTCTTGTACATACTGAAAAAAAGGTCCGTCGTAAACGACGTCTTCCCGTTCGATAAGTCCCGCAAACTCACAGAATGAAAGCCTGTTGAGCCTGAATTTCTGGGGATCCCAGTAATGTTTTCTGGCTACTTTCCTGACAAAGTGAATGATATTTCCCAGAATATCCTTCTTGGTAGCCAGCCGCTCCGCAAATACCTGCTCATCCCAGTCCAGTCCCGGATTACTCATCGTATTCACCTCCAAAGCCATTTCAGAATCGTTACCGGATAATTATATCATAGATGACATGCCGCTCAAAACGAAAAAGTTTATAAAAACTCCAAATTAGTACTTGAAGGTGACGTAACGTCACCATTTATGATAAGATAACCGTAAAGAAATATTATCTGCTGTCCCAGATTCGATCAAGGAGGGAACTACAATGAAAGGTATCATTCTGGCAGGCG
>JBGUOI010000224.1:0-6449 GCA_045118075.1 Porcincola sp.
ATAAAGGCGGAGGGCAGGCGGTAGATGAGACGAGTGTCCGGGCTTATGAATTCTACAAAACACTGATTGAAAAAAGAGAAACACTGAAACAGAACTTAACTATCGCTGAAAGGAGCTGAACATGGCAGACAATCGTTCGAGTCTGATGGCCAGGACCGCTTATCTGGCACTGGAAGAAAAGAAGGCCGAAGATATCAAACTGATCGATATTGAAAAAGTCAGTGTGATCGCTGATTATTTTCTGATCGCGTCGGGCACCAACCGGGCCCAGATGCAGGCTCTGTCCGAAAATGTGGAAGAACAGATGGAAAAGAAGGGTTTCCGGATCAGACAGAAGGAAGGATACCAGAGCGCAAACTGGATCCTGCTTGATTACGGTGATATCATCATCCATCTCTTTGATCGTGAAAACAGGCTGTTCTATGACCTGGAAAGGATCTGGAGAGACGGCGAATCGATCACACTCAGTGATCTGCCGGAAGAGGAATAAAAACAGAAGGAGTAGATATCGTTCATGACAGTAGACAACAGTTTTTTTATTAAGAAGTTTCTTAAAAAGACGGCCATATTTGTCGCTTTCAGCGCCGCTTCCAACATGCCTTTTGTCGTATGCGACGAGGAAACATTCAATGACCGGATCTGGCTCTTTGAAAACGAGGAGCTGGTAAAGAAGTTCGCTCAGCCGTATCTGGAAAAAAAGTACGGCATCCGCGCCGTAAAATATCCCAACAAATTATTTCAGGGCTTTTTCAAATCTCTCTATTCAATGGGAGTAAATGAGGTCGTGATCGTTGAAGAATCCCGGCAGACCGTGCTCGAACTTGAACAGCTTCAGCCGAAACCGGATTACTCGAACCTGCCGCCGGAAAGAAAACCGCTCATCAATGATGCCCTTGTTCTGACCGGCATGTATTTTTCACAGGAATCCAACCGTCCCGGTGATGTGCAGGATAAGGAAAAGCTGGAAGAGTACCAGGAAGAGCTTGCTTCCAATATGCTTAAAGCTACTTATATGCTTCCGATCACCTTAAATGAGGGACCCGGAACTCCTGCCGACAAGATCAAAAACAACGAGTATAAAGTTCCGGTCATAAAAACGAATAACGGTGATCTCATGATCCCGATATTCACGGATGCAATGGAGCTAGGTAAATATTCCAAGGGGAAACCGCTTGCAGCTCTTCCCGTGAACTTTAACGGACTGGCAAAGACACTGTCCAAAGAAGTTAAAGGGTATATGCTCAATCCGGCCGGGTTCCACCTGGTCATGTCCAGAGAACTTCTGGAAACGCTGCCCGGGCAGTTTGAAGAAGAATAAAAAGAGACGGTTCCGAAAACGGAACCGTCTCTTTGATTTGGGATCAAAATAATTATCTGAACAATCGGAAAACACCGTATACCTTACCCAGAATGTCGACATCTCCGTTGACGATAATGGGATCCATTTCATCATTCTCGGGCTGAAGGCGGATATGTCCTTCTTCTTTATAATATGTCTTGACTGTGGCAGAGTCTTCAAGCAGGGCAACGACGATATCTCCGTTGCCGGCCACGGGAGTCTGGCTTACCAGAAGGCAGTCACCGTCGAAGATTCCGGCATTGATCATGCTTTCACCTTTTACCCGAAGCATGAAACTGGGATTATTCGGCATGTACTCCGCCGGGATGGGAATATAGTCCGTAATGTTTTCCTGTGCCAGGATGGGCTCACCGGCTCTCACAGTGCCCACAAGAGGAACATTGACCATTTCACGCCTGGTCATACTGAATTCTTCATCAAGAATCTCGATCGCCCTCGGTTTTGAAGGATCTCTCCGGATATAGCCGGCCTTCTCAAGCGATTCGAGATGGGCATGGACGGATGAGGTGGATTTAAGCCCGACTGCCTGGCAGATCTCCCTGACCGCAGGGGGAAACCCGCGGCGAAGGATCTCCTTTTTAATATATTCAAGAACTTCTTTCTGTTTCTTACTGACAGGACCGTATGACATGGTGATCTGCACCTTTCTTAATACAATTTTAAATGATTATACCAGAAAGGAAAAAGGTGCGCAATCTATTTGAGAACATTTGTTCTGTCTGCCGTTCTTGTTAAGAAAAGCATAAGAAATAATTGTTCCAAAGAAGGTTCATTGTATTGAGAAATAAGCGGTCCAATGCTATAATTTTCGTGGTTTGAAAAACATATCATGCTATTTTTGGACATGAAAGGGGTATCAGGAATGAAAAAGAGATTACGTGGATTATTTCTGATGGCCGGTCTGATCGCCATCCTGTCCGCACCGTTAACGGCATTTGCCGACGGACATAAGGTGGTCGCTCTCGGGGCGGACCTGTCTCAGGAACAGATCAATATGGTGCTCCGGTATTTCGGCATCCTTGGCAAATCGATCGATACGATCTATGTTACCAATACGGATGAACGGAATCATCTCGGAGGTTATATTCCGATCGAGCAGATCGGAACCAGGACGATCAGCTGCGCGCTGGTCAATCCTACCACGGCGGGCGGCATTCAGGTCAAGACCGCCAATATGAATTATGTGACCAGCAAGATGATCGCATCGACATTGTCGACAGCCGGTGTCGTGAACTGCGAAGTGCTGGCTGCGGCACCGTTTGAAGTTTCGGGCACCGGTGCACTGACAGGTGTCATGATGGCTTACGAATATGCCATGGGAGCGAGACTTGATCCCGTAAAGAAAGATATTGCGACGCAGGAACTGATCACGACAGAGCAGATCGCCAGCCAGGTCGGCCAGAATACTGCTACGCAGATCATCAATGACATTAAGGTCCAGATCGTTGAGAACCAGGTGAAAGAGCCTGATCAGGTCGTCAGTATCGTAGAAGAAGCAGTCGGAAGCTCAGAAGCCTCCAATATGTCGGCTGTTGATATCGAAATGCTTCAGAATCTTGCTCAGCGTATCGCCGAACAGGATTATGATTACGAAGAGATGAAGGAGACCTTAAAGCGCATCGATGACGGCGTCAACGGAATCAGCTCTTCGGTAGAGGATATTGCCGCACGCCTGGAAGAAGATAAGAACGCACAGGCAGAAAACACGAACAGCAATACGAATACCAACACGAACGAAAATACGAACAACAACACAAATAATAATACTAATAACAACACGAATAATAATAACAATACGACTGTTGTGGAGATGGCAGTCAGCATCTTCAATACGACCGATGACAAGGCACTCGGAGAAGATACTTTGATCGATGCCACATCCGAAGAAGCTATGGACGGTTATACGGAAGTTCTTGAAGACGCCGGTGTCAATGTCCAGGAGATCGTTGAAACAGAAGAAGCGGCCCAGCCTGCTCCCGAAGCGGCTCCCGAACCCGCTCCGGCCGGCAGTGAACCCAGCATCTTCGATAACAGTGAAGGATTTAGCTGGGATGACTCCTACACGGATGAGGGCAGTGCCCAGACACCGGATATCCAGATCCAGGAACCGGAGCCTGCGCCTGCAGCTCAGGAAGCCCCGCAGCAGGAGATCACTCCTGAAGCTCCTGCCCAGGAAGATAACCAGGAAGACTCCATCTTTAACCAGCAGGATGATTTCGATTGGTCAGGCGACGGACAGGCCGAGCAGAATGTCGAAAACACTCCGGAAGAGATCAACATCGAAGTACCTGAAGAAAATACTCCTGAAGAGCAGGCACCCGAACAGATCGAAGAACCGGCACCGGAAGATAATCCTGAACCGGCTGAAGAACCGGCTCCCGAAGAGAACCCCGAACCGGTCGAAGAGCCGGCTCCCGAAGAGAATCCCGAACCGGTCGAAGAAACGGCTCCTGTCCTTGAGATCACGGATAAGGTCCTTGTCAATGCAAGTTCTGATGAAGCCGACAACGCAGCCGGCGGAAGCGTTCTGAAGTTTGAAGTAAATGCCGGCAATGTGGTTCCGGTCTCCGGAAGAGCGGTGGTTTATGACGATGCCATGAATGAGGTCGCCTCCGTTGATCTTACTGATACATCGAAGGTATTTGTCACGGCAACTTCTCCTGAGGATCTCCTGAATAATATGTGGGAGAACGGAGAAGACGGCACGACCTTCTTCATCAACCTTGGCTATGCATTTGAAAGAAATAAAGTTTATACCGTGGCGATCGAAGGAACCGCTGCGATGGCTGATAATCCTGAAGCTGCGGCAGATATCTCCATGAATACCCAGATCACTGCCGGAGATTTCGGTGTTGCGCTGAACGTTTCCAACATTACCGATCTTCGCGCCGGCAGCACGGTTACCGGAAAACTGGTCTATGACCCTGAAAGCATTACCTATGCTGAAATCGTAAGCTTTGACGGAAGCCAGGCGGCTTTTGACAAAACCACCTTTGATCTGACCAGTGCAGATGACAGCTTTGCCATGACTCTTTACAGCCCGGGAACAACGGAGGTTGTGATCGACTTCTACTCCTCAGAGGAGTATGCCGGTTCCTATACCTGCATTGTAAACGTGCTTGAGTAAATAAATGATCTATTAATCTTTCTAACACGGAGGTGCTTAATGAAAAGACTCAGTAAAAAAATCATTTCTCTGATGATCACTCTGGCGATCGTTATGTCCATGGTGATCAGCATGCATGTATCTGCTGCGGTAATGCCCGGTTCGGGAGCTCAGACGCTTACCATTACAGGCCAGGTCTACGGTGAAAACGCGGAAGAAACCAATCAGGTACTTGAAGTAAGCAATATCACATTAAGCGGAAAAATGGGCGAGACGTTTAAAGGAACCGTCAAGGCCGTTGTCGCCGGACTGGATTTCTTTACCCTTCGCGCCGAAGCGGATGCCCAGCATCTTGTACTTGAGATTCCCCAGGCTCTGGAGAACAGCATCAGTGTTGAATACGGAACATTCGTAAGCAATATTTCTTCTCAGGTACTTTCTCTGCTTGGCCAGATGGGAATCGACTTAAATGATCTGTCCGGCACTATGCCCGGCTTATCCAGTCCTTTTGCCCAGATGAGCGAAGAAGAGATTCAGGATATGATGGCCCCCTATCTGCAGCTCTTCATGGAAAGCATCCAGGAGTGCACCTCTGTAGAAAACGGCGTAGATATTGAACTGACCAATCTCGGACTCACCAAAAACGGCGATCTTTATACCTGGGCTCCGACAGCCGAACAGTTTACGGAGCTTTGCGAAAAGCTTGCCGCTATCATCAAAGAAGACAACAGACTCGTCGAAGTGTACAGACAGCAGCTTGAACAGATGCGTCCGATGTATGACATGTTCAGTTCATTTACGGATGAAATGAGCTCAGAAGATATTGAGGAAGCATATAATCAGATCTATGCGGTCCTTGACAATCTTCCCGAGATCCTGACCCAGAACGCGGAAGCATTCGGACAGGCTCTGGCTTCTATTGGCCTGAATGTTCAGGTCGGCATTGAAGATAATGTTCCCGTCCTGGCCAAAATCAATTTTGAAGCTGAGGGAAATCCCTGCAGCATCGGATTTGAGAACGCAAATCGCAGTGACGGTGCGACGGCTTGCATCTACTTTGCACAGGGCGATCAGACTGCGGTTGCACGTTTAGAGACCAGCGAGAACGGAGATGAGACGACTCTTAATATCGGCTTCTTCTTCGGCGGCGGTCAGATCGGCGAGATCAATGTCAATGTAAGCAAGACAGAAACCACAAGGTTTGGTCTTCCGGTATTTACCGTGAATGCAAACTTTGCCGGCGCTGCTCTGGAAATGAAAACAGAAAACCTCGGTACAAGCGATGTATTCTCTGTTGATCTGAGCGGTCTTGAAAATCTGACAGGTGATCAGAGCTTCACTGGTTTCCACGTTGACTTTACCGCTACGAATGAAGACAAGACAGAGGATATTGAGAGCGAGAGCATTGATATCTCCAATTATTCTCTGGAAGAGCTTGGCTCTCTTATCCAGCAGATCGGAACCAACCTTCAGAATTATTACAACTCTCTGTGATATAAAAACGGATATCCTTTACAGAGTCATTAATTCAGGCTGCCGCCCTCGTGCGGCAGCCTTTCTTTTTCTTTTCATTTTTCCTGATATCTGATATAATTTACTTCGGTTTACTTTAAAAAATCAAAAACGAGGGATAGTTATGATGAAAGAGAAAATGAGCAGGATGAGATTGCCGATGCTGCTGACAGCCATGATCGCTGTCTTTTTACTGAGCATCACTGTTTTTGCTTCTGCGCCCGCGAGAGTGAGCGGAGTCAAAGTTACTCCCGGTGAGACGAGCGCTAAGGTCGAGTGGAGAATGGTTCCGGATTGTGACGGATATTTCGTATATCTTCTTGACGTTGCCAAAAACAAAACTTATACCATGAGAATCCCTTCTCCGACGGCTACAGTTCGGAAGATCAAAGCCGGAAATTTAAGAAGGCTCTCCGATTATAAGATCCAGGTTGCTGCTTATAAAGGCAATGAGACAGGAGCAAGATCCTC
>JBGUOI010000225.1:0-32911 GCA_045118075.1 Porcincola sp.
TCGCCTTGGAGAAAAGCGGGCCGCCGCGTGGTGGGAGGCCCCCGGAAATAAAGCAAGTTGCCCCCACGGCGGGAGGCCGTGGCAAGCTTTGGAGAGAAGCGAACCGCAGCGTGGTGGGAGGCCCCCAGAAAAAGGAGAACAAGATGAAGCTTGACATGGAGACAGTCCTGGCAATGGCGGTAGCCGCCGTGGCCGAAGAGAACGGAGTGCAGCCTAAGCAGGTGACAGTGCGTTCCTTTAAGGAGATCGAGAAGAGCAGCCTGGAAAAATTTATTGAAGAGAAGGGTATTTCCTATCAGAAATACACGCTGGAGGAGACAAAGGCATGAGTAAATACCGCATCACACTGGAAGGCAAGACCTACGAGATGGAGATCGAGCTCGTTCCCGAAGAGGCAGCCGCCGCCGGAGTGCCGAAAAGCCAGTACCGTGAATACCGCAGCGGCGGAACAGTTGACCCCACGGTCCGCCTGATGGATCCGTCCGCTCAGCACACGACCGTCAGCCATACCGGCACCGTGACAGCGCCGATGCCCGGCACAGTTGTGTCCGTCAAGCTTCACGAGGGAGACGTCGTGAAAGCGGGTGATGTTGTCCTGGTCCTTGAAGCAATGAAGATGGAGAACGAGATCACCGCCCCGTTGGACGGCACTATTTCACACCTTGCCTGCGCCGAAGGAAGCACCGTGGCCGGCGGGGAAGTGTTGTTTGAAGTGGAGTAAAAGCAAGTCCATGGCCCACCGGCGAAGGCGCTAACTAG
Source organism: Porcincola sp. (assembly GCA_045118075.1). GTDB lineage: Bacteria > Bacillota > Clostridia > Lachnospirales > Lachnospiraceae > Merdiplasma. Next base: position 760 of record JBGUOI010000225.1, read on the forward strand.
CCCTGGACCATCCGGGGAGGGAAAAAGGACCGCCGGGTCCGCCAAAAGAAGAGTTGGAGAGACGATGAGTGAATTACTGACGATAAACGAGCCGCTGCGCATAACGGACACCATCCTGCGCGACGCGCACCAGAGCCAGGCAGCCACGCGGATGCGGCTTGAAGATATGCTTCCCGCATGCGAGGCACTCGATGAGGCCGGTTACTGGTCGATCGAGTGCTGGGGCGGCGCGACTTTCGATGCCTGCATGCGCTTCCTGAATGAAGATCCGTGGGAGCGGCTGCGCGCGCTGCGCAAAGCCATGCCCCATACGAAGCTTCAGATGCTTCTTCGCGGCCAGAACCTGCTTGGATACCGGCATTATGCTGATGATATGGTGGAGGAGTTCTGCGCCCGCTCGATCGATAACGGGATCGATGTGGTGAGAATTTTCGATGCTCTCAACGACGTGCGCAACATGGAAGCGGCCATGAAGAGCGTGAAGAAGCACGGCGGCACAGTGGAAGCGGCCCTGAGCTACACGGTCAGCCCCGTCCACTCACTGGACTACTTCGTGGAGAAGTCGAAAGTCCTCACGCAGATGGGAGCGGACGTGATCTGCATCAAGGACATGGCCAACCTTCTGCTTCCCGCCGACGCGTTTCGTCTTGTGAAGAAGCTTAAAGAAGCAGTGTCGGTGCCCATTCACCTTCACACACACAACACCTCCGGGACCGGCGCGATGGTTTATCTGGCCGCGGCCGAGGCAGGCGTTGACATTGTCGACTGCGCGCTCTCGCCCTTTGCGGACGGCACCAGTCAACCAGCCACGGAGTCGATCGTGGCAGCCATGGCGGGAACGCCCCGCGATACGGGACTTTCTTTGGAAACACTGGCAAAAGCATCCAGGCATTTCAGGGAAGTCGCCGCGCGCATGGCAGGTGAGGGTCTGATTAACACCAAGGTCCTTCGAACCGATCCGAACACCCTGCGCTACCAGGTGCCCGGAGGCATGCTTTCCAACCTGATCTCGCAGCTGAAGGAAGCCGGGGCGGAAGACCGGCTTGAGGAAGTGCTGCTGGAGGTTCCGGCTGTGCGCAAAGACTTCGGCTATCCGCCGCTGGTCACGCCCACAAGCCAGATCGTCGGCACCCAGGCCGTTTTCAATGTCCTGACAGGCCGCTATAAGAACTTCCCAAAAGAATCGAAAGCACTGCTCAGAGGCGAGTACGGTGCTCTGCCGGGAGAAGTGAACGAAGAAGTGAGAAAAGCCGCCATCGGCGAGGAAGAAGTCATCACCTGCCGGCCGGCTGACCTCCTGTCACCGGAACTCGACAGCATCCGCGAGCGCTTCGCGGACATCGTCCGCACCGACGAGGACGTATTAAGCTGCGCCATGTTCCCGCAGGTGGCGCCGGACTTTATTCGCAGGCGGGATGACTTGATCGTGCATGAGATCGAGGTCAGGTGGCTGAGATAAGAAGTGAGAAGCAGGCCGCGACAAGCTTTGGAGAAAAAACGAACTGCAGCAAGAGAAAGGCTGAACATACACAATGAACGCAATGGATCTGATCTATCTTATGGCTTGTGCCATTAACGGAATAGTGCCGGATGCCGGGAGAATCAGCGATATCACCGCGGATATGGATTCTCTGTTTAAGTTCGCCTCTTTTCACCAGGTGACGGCTCTTACTGCGTGCGCGCTTTCGTCGGCAGGCGTGAGGGATGCGCATTTTATGCAGGATCTGGCAGTCACGACCTGGAAGGACATGGTGATGGCCGAGCAGCTGGAGAAGATCGAGGCGGCGTTCGATGAGGCCGGAATCTGGCATATGCGGCTCAAAGGCGCTATTTTGAAGGATTATTATCCGCAGCCGTACCAGCGGCAGATGTCGGATATTGATATCCTGATCGATCCGGCGGCTGAGGATAAGACGGACGAGCTGATGGCTTCTCTGGGGTTTGAGAGGAAGAAAGATCCTGACCATGAGTTTGATAATCACGGGATGTATGAGAAAAAGCCGGTCAGCTGTTTTGAGATCCATTGGAAACTGATTGGGAAGAACACGCTCTTCAAGAAGGGCTATCAATACTATAAGGACGTGGAAGATAAGCTGGTTGCGGATGATGAGAATCGTTTCGTCCGGCACTTTTCCGACGAGGATTTTTATCTTTTCATGATCGCGCATGAATATAAGCACTACAATTTCGGCGGGGTCGGGATCCGCTCTCTGCTCGATACGTATGTCTTTTTGAAGAAATTCCGGAAGAGCCTTGACTGGAAGTATATTGAAAGGGAGGCTGAAAAGCTCGGAATCGCCGATTTTGAGAAGCTGAACTGTAAACTGTCCGTAAAGCTGTTTGCACCTGGCAGCTTTGTGCTCTCACCCGGCGAAGGGAAGACCGGCGAAGGAAAGGCCGGGGAGGCGGATGAGGCAGCAGGAGAAAACGCCGTCCCGCTTACAGAGGAAGAGGCGCAGATGCTTACCTACTTTGTCTCCTCGGGGACCTATGGGGTAAAGACCCATGTTGCCGCTAACAGGGTAAAAAATATCGGCTGGGGAAGATTCCTGCTGGGAGAGATCTTCCTTCCGATGAAGGTGGTAAAGACCAAGTATCCGTTTTTCTACAAGCATAAGGTACTGCTTCCTGCATTGCCGATTTACCATATGGTATCGAAAAGGAAAAAGATCTTGAATATGGTCCGGGAGCTGAAGAAAGAAAAAAGCATCCCGAAACGGGATGCTTAAGAATGTGCGGTTAAACTGATCAGCCCTCTCTGCAGGCTCTGGGATTACCATGCTCACCGGGATTGGGTTTGTCTTTGCAGCCATGCCCCTGGCCTTTATCACCACGACCGGGATCCGAAGCGGTTACAACTCTGGAATAATCAAATTCGAGTTTTTCAGCTCTCGGAGCGGTATAATTCTTTTTCATATTCGAAACTCCTTTCGACAGACATATAATATCCGTATAAAAAGTTGCAGATATTATATATTTGCACACTATCGGCCTGTTGTCAATAAGCAGTATCAGAAAAAAATGAAAACTGATTTCGTAAGGAAAGGGGGGTGTCCAAGCGATGGACCGTGAACAGTCTTTGATCTATCTGGCCGCATGTGCGGTGAACAAAAAGAAGCCGGATCCGGCTATCCTTGGACATCCTGATCTTGATGCTCTTTTGGAACTGGCCATCTTCCATCAGATGGCCGGACTGACGGCTTATTCACTGGAGGCAGCAGGCATTTCGGATAAGCGCTTTATAACGGAGAAAGCCAAAGCCGTTTTCCTGGAGATCACTTACGATAAAGAACGTCAGATCGTGCTTGAAAAGCTGGAGGAAGCCGGGATCTGGCATATGCCGCTTAAAGGCGTCATCCTGAAGGAAGACTACCCGCAGCCGGGCATGCGTCAGATGTCCGATAATGACATCCTCATCGACAGAGAGCGGGCCGGGGATGTCAAAGAGATCATGGAGGGGCTTGGGTTTGAGACGTATCATCTGGGCGAGCGGTATCGGGATGACTATCGCAAACCGCCGGTTCTCCATTTTGAGATGCACCGTGACCTGTTCGAGCCTGAATTCCCGGGAGAGGCTTTTGACCGGTATTTTGAGAACATAAAAGATCGACTCCTCCCGGATGAGGAGAAGTCTTTCAGGTATCATCTTACACGCGAAGACTTCTATCTCTATATGATCTCCCATGAGTATAAGCACATCGCGTGGGGCGGCATCGGACTGCGTGCCTTGCTCGACACATACGTGTACCTGAAAAAGTACGCGAAGAGCATGGACTGGGATTATATCAGCGGGGAACTTAAGAAGCTGGGCATCCAGGAGTACGAGAAAAAGAACCGCCGTCTCGCGGCGAAGGTTTTTTCGAAAGGTGATATCAGTGCGCTGACTAAGGATGAGAAGGACATGCTTACCTATTTCATTACGTCCGGCGTGCACGGGACCATGGATCACAGCATCCAGAACATGGCCAGGAGCCTGGGCATCCGGCGGTATGTGTTCAGCCGGATTCTTCTTCCGATGGATCAGGTGGAAGAGCGGTACCCGTTCTTCTATAAGCATAAAGCGCTGCTGCCTTTCCTGCCGCTGTACCGGCTCATCCGGCATACGAAGAACGCCGCGGCAGAAGTGCAGGCGCTGCTGAGAAAAAATAAAAAATGACGGATGACGCAGCACCGTCCCCTGTCACGCCCGAAAAACTTGACTTCACCTGCGGGCGCCCATATAATAAAGCAAAATAACCTTTTTGCAGATACACTGAAAGGAGCCCGGATAAGCTTTTGGACGGTTATGCATTTCTTGATGACCTTGCGGCTCAAAAGAAAAAGGACAAGCTGACATTTGACGATTTCTCCGACTATCTGGAGGACAAAGCAAGAGTGACGGCGACGCCGATCAACGGACAGTTTGAGCTCACTCCATTGTGCAATTTAAACTGCAAGATGTGCTATGTTCACCTGCAGCCGGAACAGCTTAGTCAGAAGCCGCTTGGTGTTGACCAGTGGAAGAGCCTCATCGACGAGGCCTGGGAAGCGGGCATGTTCCAGGTAACGCTGACCGGAGGCGAGTGCCTGACTTATCCGGGGTTTGAAGAACTCTATCTGTACCTGCACAGCAAGGGCTGCCAGATCACGGTGCTGACGAACGGAGTTTTGCTGGATGAAAAGCGGATCAGCTTCTTTAAAGAACATCCGCCGGCAGTGATCCAGGTAACGCTGTACGGCAGTGACGATGACACGTATGAACGTGTGACGGGACAGCGGCAGGCAAAGGCGGTCATTGAACATGTGAAAATGGCAAAGGAAGCCGGGATCGTGATCGTCCTTTCCGTTACGCCCAGCCTGTACCTGGGAGAAGATATCTTTAATATTATGGATCTGGGGAAAAGGATGGATGTCCCCGTATATATCAACACATCCCTGTTTGATCCCCGCGAGGAGACCGGCAGAGCCGGCCAGGATGTGGATGTGGACACGGAGATGTACGCCAGGATCTGGCGTTACCGCAGGCAGCTTGAGGGAACGGAGCCGACGGAGATCCCGCTCGAGGAGCTTCCCGAGCCGGGCGGACCTTGTCATGACTGCAGCCTGAAAGGACTTCGGTGCGGCGGCGGACGGTCCGGATTTGTGGTCGACTGGAAAGGGATCATGCATACCTGCAACCGGCTCCCGTTTGACTGTTATCCGCTGCGGGACGGTTTTAAGACCGCATGGAAACAACTTAACGAGTTCGCGGAGAGTGTTCCCCGCGTGCCTGAATGTGAAGGCTGCGCGTACAAGCCGGTGTGTGATGTGTGCGTGGCGAGAATGATGAAATATGCGAAGCCGGGAGTAAGGCCCACCGCATTCTGTGAAAAGACCAGATACCTGGTGCACAGGGGCGTGATGAGCATCCCGGAATGTGAGTAGGATCCCTTTGGAGGGAAAGGAGGACATTTTTATGAGAAAAACGTATGTGTCTCCCAGAGCCGAAAAGCTGGAGTTTGACTATGCCAGTATCGTGGTCACCTCCGGAAAAGGGGACAAGGGAAACGGAAAAGGCTGCGGCAAAGGCGGCGGCAATAACGGCGACAGAGGGCACGGCGTAGGCAAAGGCAAAGGATGCAACGACGTTCCCGGACATCTGGGACCGGACAACAATCCCAAAACGGCCCATCCTGTTTTCGGCGGCTGCTGGTAAAAAAGACAAGGCAAGAAGGCACCTCAGAAATGGGGTGCTTCTTTGTGTGGGGATTAAATGAGCCGCGCAGTCAGCGCGGACTTAAGAGGAAAATAATTTGTATTATCGAATCGCATCACTGACACTGAAAACAGAGCGGAAACTGCCTCACTTCGACGCTTTCGAATGCGCCAAGGCGGAGCCTGACGTGATCATGGAAGAGACCGCGGAAGAGGTGCCGGACGGGGCGGATATCTGCTCCGGAGACATTACGCACCGCAAGATCCCGGGCGGATGGTTCTTCCACTCCCGGCCCGAATCGAAGACCGGACTGATCGTCTCGGATGATTACTCCCGGCTTCGCTATATCCCCCGGTATCTTGAAGGCGTGACCGAGAAAGAAGCGCTGTTCATCCGGGTGGCATTGGAGTGCCGGCTTATTCAGATGGGTTATCTGTCGCTTCATGCGGCAGCGGTGGAAATGGACGGGAAAGCTTATGCCTTCACCGGTCCTTCCGGCATGGGAAAATCGACCCGCGCCGAGGCGTGGGGATCCGGGATGGGCGCGACCCTGATCAGCGGCGACCGGCCGCTCATCGACACAAAGTCGATGACGCTTTATGGCGTCCCCTGGGACGGAAAGGAACAGAACTTCCGGAACGAGAGCTTTGAACTGGCCGCCATCTTCGACATCCGCCGGTCCGAGGCGGTCCTGCTTCGGCAGATGAAGTTCGGGCAGCGCCGCAGGCTTTTGCTGAAGCAGAGCTTCATGCCCATGTGGGATAACCTCACCGCGGCCGCGCAGATCGTGAATATCAACCGGCTTGCCTCCGGAGCGCAGATCCTTCGGACCTTCTGCGGACCTGCGGAGGAAGACGGCGCAGAACTTTATGAGACATTTGTAAAAGGTGATATCAAAGAGGAGAAAACAGACATGAAAGCAAAGAACGGATTTATTTTAAGAAACATTGTCGGTGAGCACATGCTCATGCCCGTGGACGACAATATCGGCAAATTCGACGGGACGGTCCTGTTTAACGATGTCTCCGCCTTCATCTGGGAGAAGATGAGCGAGCCCATCTCCCGCGACGACCTGCTTAAGGCTATTCTCGATGAGTATGAGGTGGACGAGGCCACCGCAGCGGCGGACCTGGATGCCGTGCTGAAGAAGTTTGAAGAGCTTGATATTATCACAAATGAATAAGTAACAGCGGTATCACAGATCAGATACATTTGCTGCATATGAATAAGAGGCAGACATGATCAGAAAAAAGAGTTTTGAGATCGTACAGGTCAACAACGACTACATGGCTGTACCGACCGGGAAGACGGCAGCCGGCTATGACGGCGTGGTAACACTGAGCGAGACGAGCGCGTTCCTGTTAAAGGCGCTGGATCAGCAAAGAACGATTGAAGAGCTGGCGGATCTGCTTACCTCGGAATATGAGGTGGACAGGGAGCGGGCTTTGAAGGACATCACACAGATCGTGCAGGAATTTGAAAGACTCGGCTTGATTGAAGATTGATCTGATAAAAGATTGATTTAGAAGGATAAGGGTGAACCATCATCAGCAGGACCAGTTTTGAAGAAATGCTTGAAAAGAACGGCTACCTCGTCTACACCGTGGTGGGGATGAGCATGCAGCCGCTTCTTAAGCAGCGCCGGGATATCGTAGACATCCGGGCAAAAGGCGCGGAGCGCTTTCACAAATATGATGTGGTGCTCTATAAGAGCGGCGGCCGCTATGTGCTTCACCGAATCCTGAAGGTGAGGCCGGATGACTATGTCATCGCCGGCGATCACAACACATTTTTAGAGTACGGGATTACGGATGAGCAGATCCTGGGCGTGATGACGAGGATCATCCGGGACGGCAAGGAGCGCTCGCTCAGCTCCTGGAGATACAAAGCATATGTGCACCTATGGTGTGACTTTTATCCCATTCGCATGGCGATCCTGCGCGTAAAGGCCATCGGCCGGCGCGCGAAACGAAAGCTTAAAGGGACGACGCAAAAATAAGAGTTTTCACGGATGACTCAGAAGTAATTGAGGTGTTTGCAGATTGAAAGAATACTTTAAAAACTTCAGATCGCTCTTTCACAGCCCGGGACTGGCGGCCACCTATCGGTGGTCGAAGGATGTCCGCGGCCGCATTGTGTTCCTTTGCCTGCTTTCGGCTGCCGCAACCATGTGGGGACTGTGCATCCCGCTGGCAACAAAAGGACTGGTGGACGGCGCTGTCGGAGCGGATCTGTCAAAACTGAAGCGCTACGCCGTCATCCTGGTCGTGCTGACACTCTTTCAGTATGTGCTGGACATCCTCGAGGCGACGCTTCGCATCCGCACTTCGGCAAGGCTGCAGAAAAACCTGCAGAGCATGCTGGTGCGCGAGGTGCTGTCAAAAGACTATCCCCGCCTGAAGGGGTATCACAGCGGCGAACTGGTCAACCGCGTGTTTTCGGACATGGCGGTGATCAAGAACGGCGTGATGAGACTGCTCCCCAACATGGTGGGGCTTTTGTTCTCATTCTTCGGCGCGGCAGCCATCCTGATCTCCATGGACTGGCGGTTCGTGTTCATCATGGCGATCGGCGGCCTGGCCGGTCTGGTGCTGGTCCTCGCGTTTAAACGGCCGCTCAAGACCCGCCATAAACGGATGCAGAAGGCGGAGGACGAACTGCATGCCTCCACGCAGGAGACCATCGAGAATATCCGCCTGATCAAGGCCGGACTCTCGGAAGAGCGCATGCTCGATAAGATCGGCGTCAACCAGGAGACCCTGCGCGCCGAGCAGGTGGAACAGGCGACGTACCGCTTCTGGATGCGCAATTCCATGGGAATCGTATTCGACATTTCCTGGCTGATCTGCATGATATGGGGGTGCCTGAGCATCTACCGCGGCAACTTTACCTACGGCTCACTCGCGGCCATGCTGCAGCTGGTCGGACGCATTCAGGGCCCGATCGCCAACTCGGTCAGCATCGCCTCCGAAGTCTACTCAGTCAGTTCCTCCGCAGAGCGTCTGCTCGAACTGACCGAGCTTCCGGACGAGGAAGAGGGCGAGCCCCTGCCGGGCTTCGACCGCATCGAGCTTAACGACATCACCTTCATGTATGACGACGGCGACGAGGAAGTGCTCCAGCAGATCAACCTGACCATTAAGCGGGGCGATTTCATGGCCCTCACCGGCATCTCCGGCGGCGGTAAGACCTCGCTTTTCCAGCTTCTTTTAGGCATTTACAAGCCCACAAAGGGAAGCGTCCTGTTCTGCGACGGCGACAAGAAAGTGCCCGCGTGCCGCGGCACGCGCCAGCTCTTCGCCTACGTGCCGCAGGGCAACACCCTCTTTTCCGGCACCCTGCGCGATAACCTGACACTCTTCACGGACAACGCCACCGAAGACGGCATTCGGGAAGCCATCCGTGCCGCCTGCCTCGAAGACGTCATCGAGAACGACGGCCTCGATGCCGTACTCGGCGAGCGCGGGCTGGGCCTGTCCGAAGGCCAGGCCCAGCGCGTGGCGATCGCCCGCGCGCTGCTTAGCGGCGCGCCGATTCTGCTTCTTGACGAAGCCACCAGCGCCCTCGACGAAGCGACCGAGGCGCGCTTGCTCGAGAACATCTCCCGCATGCGCGACAAGACCTGCCTCATCGTCACGCACCGGCGCGCCGCCCTGGGCATCTGCGACTACGCAGTGCATATCGAGAACGGGCAGGCGAGTGTGGTGGAGGCGAGCCACTAAACTGAGGCTGAATTCCCCCAGAAGCAAGTTGTGACCTCCCGGGTGGGGGTAAACTCGCTTTCAGTGGAGGCCAGCCACCAAGCAGCGGCGAAATTCACCCAGAAGCAAGCCTGGGCCTCCCGGGTGGGGGTTGAACTCGCTTTCAGTGGAGGCGAGCCACCAAGCAGGGGCGAAATTCACCCAGAAGCAAGTTGCGGCCTCCCGGTTGGGGCAAATACTTGTAAATTTGGAAGGAGAGCACCAAATGATCGACTTTCACACCCACGTTCTTCCAAATATAGATGACGGCAGCCGCAGTATGGACATGTCCCTGGCGATGCTGGCCGAAGAGTATGCGCAGGGTGTGACTGAAGTGGTGGCCACGCCGCATTTTTACGCACAGGACATGTCGATGGAGGAATTTCTTGAGCGAAGAGAAAGCTCTCTAAAAAAACTTCGCCGACAGATAAAATCCGCTTCAGAAGATTCAGGCTCTCCTTACCCCACCCTTCGTGCCGGCGCTGAAGTCTATTATTTTTCCGGCATAGGCCTGGCGGATGAAGTGTCAATGCTGACGATCGAAGGTACGAAAACGCTTCTTCTGGAAATGCCGTTCAGCCCGTGGAGCAGCCGCGTCTTTGAGAACGTGGAACAGCTGATCAACCGTCAGAACCTGACGGTCGTGCTGGCGCACGTTGAACGATATTTCGGGTATCAAAAGAATAAGAGTGTCTGGGAAAAAGTGTTTGCTTTGCCGGTCATTCCACAGATCAACAGCGGAAGTTTTATTGAAAAGAGACGTCTGTTCAGAAGAGACAAAACATATGAGTTCTGCATTGAGTTTGCAAGGAAGGCCGACAGGCTTATTATCGGCAGTGACTGCCACAACCTGTCAGATCGGGCACCGAACCTGAAGACAGGAAGAGCAGCCCTGGAGGCTGCGCTCGGCAGCGGCGTTTTAGCATTGGCAGACAAGACTGTACGAGAAGTGTTGGGAAAAGATGTTTGAAGAGGAGAAAGTGAAAATGAACAAACCCCTTGCCTTTATTCTTGCAGCCATCATGATGCTTAGTATCTGCGGCGCCGTCGCGGCGACTGAAGCCCAGGACACGCAGGAGCCGCGCAGAATGGAGACGGCGGCGGACGCGGATGAGTGGATCGGTGTTTTCCTTGGTGAGAATCCGGCTTCGCTGGATGGCGAATGGGCGATGGTGCCCGAGATGGAAACCGCGGTGGCGGCACTTGGCGGTATAAAAGGCATGGCTGCATCGCTTTCCATGCTGGGCGAGGTCAAAGAGATCGGGTCCGCGTTTGAGGGTGAGCTAAAGGGGTTCAAGGTCTTTTATGTGCCCTGCAAATTCTCATTAATGTCGGTCAATCTGGTCCTGGCTACGCAGGATGGCGCTATTGCCGGCTTGACGACCGCACCCTACAACCCCGGCGAAGGTGAGACAAACGCAAACGAAGAAGGAACTGAAACCGCCCCTGGCGAAGAAGAGACGGACGCAGGCGCCGAAGAAGCCAACTTCGACAGCATCGAACTGGCGCTTCCGGTCCCGTCGCTTGAAGGCGAGCTTCCGGGCACGCTGACGATCCCGCAGGGAGCCGGACCTTTCCCGGCAGTAGTACTGATACACGGCTCCGGATCCAGCGACCGCGACGAGACGGTCGGAAGTGTGAAACCCTTCAAGGATCTGGCCGAAGGCCTGGCGAAATACGGCGTCGCTGTTTACCGCTTCGACAAGCGCTCTTATGTATACGGGGAGCAGATGATGGATGACAAGGAGCTGACGCTCGAAGATGAGTCGATCGAGGACGCTGTGAATGCAGTGCAGCTGCTGGCCGGGCAAGAGAGGATCGATTCGGGCCGGATCTTTGTGCTGGGACACAGCCTGGGCGGAAACGTTATCCCGGTCATCGCGCGCGACCTGGAAGAGGCCGAGGTAAAAGCAAGGGGGTTCATCATGCTGGCTGCTTCGCCCAGACCGCTGGACGAGCTGATGCGGGAGCAGTACGATTTTCTATACTCGCTGATGCCGGAGGTGAGCGAGGAGCAGCAGGCGGAAAAAGACCGGGTCTTCGAGGAACTTGACAAGCTCAAGAACCTTGATGCGCTGAGCGAAGACGATACGGTTCTCGGCGTTTATTCCTCTTATTGGAAGTGGCTTGCCAAGTACGATGCCCTGGAGACGGCAAAAGAGGTCACCGGGCCGTGCCTGCTCCTGCAGGGAGAAGAAGATTATCAGGTGACGATGCAGGATTTCGCCATGTGGAAAGAAGCGCTTGGTGAAAAGGATAACTGGCAGATGAAATCGTATCCGGGACTGACCCACACGTTCACGCCCGGGGAGAAATCGGAAGGCGCGGCAGTCTACAGCCGCCCCGCGAAAGTGGATGAACAGGTCATTGAAGATATCGCGGCGTTCATCGGCGAGCAGAAGTGACACGGGGGAGTACAGGATCATGACGAAGAAAATAGTGCTGATCGGAGCCGGCGGGTTCGGAAGAGAAGTGGCCTCTATTATCCAGGTTCTCAATATGGCTGCGGATCACCGCAATTGGGAGCACCCTTATGAATTGCTCGGTTTCCTGGATGATTCCGATGAATTCCACGAAGGAATGCTCATCAACGGACTTCCCTGGCTGGGGAAGAAAGAGTGGATCCTCGACCATAAGGATGAGGTGGTGTGCAACTGTACGATCGCTACACCGAAGGTGAAAAGGAAGATTCAGGAGGAACTGACGGCGCAGGGAGTAGAGTTCGAGACGATCGTTGCGTGGGGCGGCTATATCGCTGATTATACAAAGATCGGCAAAGGCTGCGTATTTTATGGCGGAGTCACCATAGCTGTCAACTGCGAGATTGGCGACGGTGTTCTGATGAACCAGGATGTTACGATCGGCCATGACTCGACGATCGGCGACTATACCATCATCATGCCGACGACCGGCGTGAGCGGCAAGTGCCATATCGGCTCTGAGGTGTTTATCGGCGGACACGCCTTCTTCGTACCCGGACGGAAAGTCGGGGATGGCGCAACCGTCGCTGCCGGCAGTATTGTCTTCTCCAATGTAAAGGCGGGAACAACAGTGCTTGGCAACCCGGCCAAGCGGATGAAAGCAATTGAATAGACCCCTCCTTATGCCACACAAATTTGTTGACATATATGTGTGCATCTGGCAAAATTATATGGAATAGTCCCGTAGTATGGGATTTGCAAGAAAGGATGCGGATTATGAAAAAGCGTCTGGCTGTTCTGGCAGCTGTTCTTACCGTTACTTTTTCCGGTATGAGTTTTGCAAATAATGCGCCGGATCCGAATGTCACGAAGGGTATCTCAAGCCCGAAGGCACAGACGGTTACGGAGACAGGCAATAAGTCGCCCAAGACCGGGGATCTGGAGACGTATGTCCTTATCGGAGCCGGTGCCCTTGCCGGGGTGGGGGCTGTATTTGCCTCGAAGCGGAGACGGGATCTGAGCCAGAATGCGTAATCGCACGAAACGCACCATATGGACTGTGCTGATGGTCCTGTTTGCGGCGATCGCCTTCGTCTGCTTCGGGATCGCGGCCTGGTATTTTGTGGGACTTTACAAGACCGGGCGCGATAATCAGAAGGTGGCGGACGAGGTAAAGACCGAGGCAACGGAAAAACCATCGGAAGAGTCGAAAGAGCTGCATCTTCTTGGCGAGGCTTCGCTGGAAGAGATTGAAACTGCGGAATTTACCGGAGAGATCGATGCACAAACACCGGCTGTCCCTGAAGACGCTGCGGCGGATGAAGGAGATATTCCGGTGAATTTTGCGCGCCTTGAATCTTATAATCCGGAGCTGTATGCGTGGATCAGCGTGCCAGGGACGAATATCGACTATCCTGTGGCGCAGCACGAGGGCGAGGACCAGCTGTTCTACCTGCACCACGACCTTTACGGCGAGCCGCAGTATGCGGGCTGCATCTTTTCGCAGACGCCGAGTGCGAAGGACTTTTCGGATCCTGTGACGGTTCTTTACGGACACAATATGAAGAACGGAAGCATGTTCCAGAACCTTCATCTGTTCCGCGAGAAACCGTATTTTGACGAGCACCGGGACCTTTACGTATACACGGCCGATCAGGCCATTAAATATGAGATCTATGCGGTATATCCCTTCGATGACAGGGATATAAACGAGACCTATGATTTTTCGGATCCCAAAGATCTGGAACTTTACCGGGAGAGCGTTATTCATCCTCACTCCATGGAGGCGAATGTCCGCGAAGGCATGGAGATCACGGAGGATGATCACATTCTGACCCTGAGCACCTGCATCTACGGAGCGACAGACCAGCGGCTTTTGCTGCAGGCAGTCCGCAGATGACCGCCCGGGGAGACAAGTGAGAGCAAACGGCTAAGGACATACATGAAAGAAATCAAGAACAATCCTGGACCATCCAGGTACGATAAGCCGGCCGGGGATACACCCGAGTCGTCGAGATATAACAGACAAGCGCAAAACAGCACTCCGCCGAACCCTAAGCAGGAAGAACTAGACCAGCTTAACCGGGAACTTGGCGAGGTGCTTGGCTTCAGCGGCGAAAAAGCTTCCTCATCTGAACCTGTCAGTTCCCAGATGGCACAACTGAAAAAGGAGAGGAGAAGAAGCCTTTTTTTTGTGCCGGCCATTGTGCTTTGCGTATTGCTGGTGCTTGCCGGCGGGGCCGCGGCAGCGGTCTACGGGCTCTACAGCTCCGGCCGCAAGAGCCTGCTTGCCCATAAAGCGGAGGAAGGGGTGGAGATCTCAGCCCCGGAAGATGCGAAAGTAGAAGAGAACGGTAAGTTTGTTGCCTGGAAAGGCAAAAAGTACGAGCGCAACGAGAACATCGTCGCGATCCTCGGCCTGGGTATCGATAAAAAGACCGAAGGCATGGAGAACATGATCCCGGGCGAAGCCGGCCAGTCCGACACCATCATCGTCGGCGCGCTGGATGTGGAGAACGGCAATCTGGACCTGATCAACATCTCCAGGGACTCCATGGCCGACATCGACCTGTACAACGAAAACGGCGAGTACTCGGCCACCGAGCGGATGCAGATCTGCCTGGCCTACGCCTACGGCGACGGGAAGGAAAAGAGCTGCGAGAACGCGAGAAAAGCGGTCTCCAGGCTGCTCTACGGCATTCCCATCGACGCGTATTTTTCCATCACCGTGCCGGCCATCGGGGCGCTCAACGACTCCATCGGCGGCGTGGAGGTGGAGGTGCTCGAAGACCTAAGCGACGCCGATCCTGCCCTCACGAAGGGAGCGAGGGTGCAGCTTAAGGGAGAGCAGGCGCGCACCTACGTGATCTCCAGGGACTGGTTCGATGTGGAAGCCAACAACGGAAGAATGGAGAGGCAGCGCCAGTACATGGCGGCCTTCATGCGCAAGGCGATCAGGCTGATGCGCGAAAACATCTCGACCGTGCTGACCATCTACGAGGCCGTGCGGGCCAACATGGTGACGGACCTGAACCTTTCGAGGATGGTCTACCTGGCCAGACTGGCCATGACGAAGGACTTCTCCGAACAGAACATAATCACCGTGCCGGGCACTATCGAGAAGGGCACCGCCGCGTTCGGCGAAGAACATGCGGAGTACACCGTCGATGAGGAAGCCCTGTACCAGATCATCCTGGACGTGTTCTATCAGGAAGTCCAGTAAAACACACAAACAAGAGGATCAATGAATGAGAACAGTACTGAGTGTACTGCGGCATATTGTAAGAGCCGTCATTGCCATCGTCGCTCTGGCGAACCTGGCCGCAGTCCTTCTCTTTCAATATAATATCCCCGACTCGGTGACGTCCAGAATACCGCTGTTCCAGAACAAGACCGTGCAGAGGATCCTGGGACGGGCAAGCCTGGATGGTCAGGAAAACGAGGCCGACCTGATGCAGACCCGCATCGTGGTGCCGACCCAGTCGCTCAATTACAACGGCGAGGGAAAGCTTGACCTGCTCTCGGGCGTGTACGTGATGAACGCGGACGGATCGAAGATGGATGATATCGAGATCACCACCCAGATCACGCCCGGCGAGACAAAGACGGACAAGATCGTCAACTACTACGCGGTGCTGGATGACGGCACCGAGCTGACCGCGGCCAGGCGCATCGGCATCGGCAACCGGTATACCGGACCGAGCATCGTGGTGTCGGCGCAGCTGCCGGAGATGGACTACGAGGACGGCGCGGCGGCGCTGCTGCGCACCCTGAAAAAGAACGATGCCATAGCGGCGGACGACGGCTTCGGAAACGATGTCACGGGCAAGATCAACGCCTCCCTCGGAACGGCCGGGGGGGACGACGACGAAGTCCCGCTCACCCTGCGGGTAAGCAACGAGCTG
Source organism: Porcincola sp. (assembly GCA_045118075.1). GTDB lineage: Bacteria > Bacillota > Clostridia > Lachnospirales > Lachnospiraceae > Merdiplasma. Next base: position 16,499 of record JBGUOI010000225.1, read on the forward strand.
GGCGATGCCTTCTCCACCCAGGTGCTGGTGCCGGTGAGCACCACCGGTGTGGTGATGAAGCTGACCACGAAGGAGACGACCATCCACGTGGGCGACGGCTTCAGCTTCTACGACTACATCAAAGAATGCCATGACGCGGAGGGCAACGACCTCCATCACAATATCATCGTCAAAGGATCGGTGGACAGCTGGACGGCGGGCGACTATACGCTGGAGATCTACTGCATGGACGCCAACAAGGTGACCAGCCCCGTCAAGAAACTGCTGGTCCACGTGGTGGAATAAGATGATCGACATACATGCCCACATCCTGCCCGGCCTCGACGACGGGGCGCAGGATCTGATCGACGCCGTGCTGATGGCGGAGCTGGCCGTGGAGGGCGGCACGAGCGTGCTGATCGCCACGCCGCACGGGAACAACGAACGCAAGAAAGCCAGGCCGCTGTCCGATAAGGACTATCTGGAAAAAATAAAGCAGGAATTTGACCGCCTGCAAAACGAACTGAAAAAGAGAGAGCTGCCCCTTCGCCTCATCCAGGGAATGGAAGTGCTCTGCACCGAGGATACGGTCCGGAAGCTGGCCAGGAAAGAGCTGGTGACCCTGAATGGTACCCGCTGTATCCTGGCGGAGTTCGACTTTGATGCTTCAGGAGTCTTCTGCCGCAGAAGAATAGAAGAACTGATCGAAGCGGGCTTAAGGCCGGTGATCGCCCACCCGGAGCGCTACGCGTGCGTACAGCAAAAACACAAGCGGGCCGAGGAGTGGGCGGATATGGGATGCCTTCTGCAGGTCAACAAAAGCAGCCTGCGGGGAAGCTTCGGACGGGGAGAGTACGAGGCCGGGTGGACGCTGATCAAAAACGGCGCCGTCACCTTTGTGGCCAGCGACGCCCACAGCCCCTATTACCGGACGCCCTTCCTGGGGGAGACCCGGGAAATGCTGAGCTGCGAGCTTTCAAAGAGGAAGGCAAACCGGCTGTTACGGGAAAATGCCGAGGAACTGCTCCTTTCTCAGATATAAACAGGAGGATTTGAATGTGGAAGATCCGCGCAGCGGTGATCATATTCTTCATCATATCAGCTGCCGTTTTCATTAACTACAATTTCCATTACTACACCACGCGCGACACCATGCCGCCCGAGATCACGCTCGGCTCGGAGGACATCCGCATCTCCGTAAAGGACGATGAGGAGAAGATCCTGGCCGGCTGCACGGCCTGGGACGCGGTGGACGGAGATGTGACGGGAAGCCTCGGCGTGGAGAATCTGTCCGATTTTACCGAGGTTCCGGTCCGGGAAGCGAGCATCGTGGCCTTCGATGAGGCCGGACATGTGGCTAGGACGAGCCGGAGGGTGACCTACACGGACTACAAGCCCATCGAGTTCTCGCTGGACGAGCCGCTGCGGTTCCCGATCACCTACGGGGTGCCGGATATCTTAAGCCGCGTCCACGCCACGGACTGTCTGGACGGCGATATCTCGAGCCTGATCGCTTTCGATGACGAATCCCAGATTAACGTGACCAGCCCCGGGACGTACCTGACCAGACTACTGGTCACCAACAGCGCCGGGGATACCGGAGAGCTGCCGGTCAAGGTTTACATCTACGACTGGTCAGAGATCGGCGGAGCGCCGAACATCATCCTTACCGACTACCTGATCTATGTGCGCAAAGGATCGAGTGAGATCGACCCGCTTAAGTACATCGACCATGTGGAATACCGGAGCGCCGAGTACGCCCTCACCGAGGAGCGCGGCACCTTCGCCATCAATACCGAAGGCTGGGACAACTCCTCCATAAAGGCCCTGAACAAGGAAGCCAAGGAGAACCCGAGCGTCAACACAGAAAAATTTGAGATCACCGACGGGGTGAATTACGACATCCCCGGCGTTTACGAGATCACCTACGAGCTGGAGGACCTGGACCACAACCGCGGAACCGTCCCCCTGGTGGTGGTCGTAAGAGAATGAGAGGAACTGACTGATTTCGATGAACACGAATGGACCGCAGGGAGCCGGGGGAACGCTCGGCAGCTTTGATATCAAGACGATCTGGCGTGACGTGCGCGGACAGCTGTGGATGCTTATCCTGGCGGCCGCGGCTGTTGCCATGCTCTTTTTCGTCTGGCGGGCTAAAACCACGCGTTCCTCAGCGTATATATCGACCACCTACAGCGTCACCGCCAAGGGAACGAACAACGACCTGTTCTCCTCCCTCAGCCTGGCGCAGACTACGGCCGGTCAGTTCTCCCAGGTCATCAATTCGCCCGCGCTGCGGACGCTGGTCATGGAAGATCTGGGTGTCAAACAGCTGAACAGCCAGATCTCCTCGGAGATCATCTCCGAGACCAACCTGCTGGTGCTGAGCGTGACCGCGCCCACGCCCCGGGAAGCCTTCCTGACCATCAAATCGGTCATGAAGCACTATCCGGACATCTCCGACTTCATGGTCGGGAACGCGCTGATGCGCGTGCTGGTACCGCCCACGGTCTCCTCCTCCTCGAGCTATCTGCCCTGGAGCAGCCTGATCAAGGTATTTATGGCCGCTTTTGCTGCCCTGCTGGTGCTGGCTGTTTTCTTATCGACGCTTAAAGACTCCATCCGGACCGCCAAAGACGTGACGGAAAAGCTCGATACAAAGCTGATCGGCCAGATCTGCCACGAGAAGAAATATCATTCCTTAAGGGCTGCGCTGCTTGGCAAGCGTACGCCGCTGCTGATCAACCATTCCGCCATGAGCTTCCGCTACACGGAATCGGTGCAGAAGGCCTGCCGGAAGATCCAGAATCAGATGGACAGCCAGGGGGCGAAGAGCGTCATGGTCACCAGCTATATGGAAAACGAGGGCAAGTCAACGGTGGCGGCCAATATCGCCCTGGCCTTTGCCCGGAGCGGAAAGAAGGTCATCCTGGTGGATCTTGACCTTCGAAGACCCTCCCAGTACCGCTTTTTCAAGGTGACGGACAAGCCGCTGACCGCCCTTGGCTGCGCCCTTCAGGGGAAGAAATATGACCAGGAGCTGATCGGCTATATCCCCTCCGACGAGCTGTACTATCTGTTCAACACCAACGATTACAACCGCTCCACGGAGATGCTCACCAACGGGCGCATGGCCGCCATCCTGGAATATCTTAAAGATCAGTTCGACTATATCGTGATCGACACGCCTCCCATGGGAGCGGTCGCGGACGCGGAAGCCATCGCGTCCATCGCGGACGTGTCCGTGTGCGTGGTGCGCGAGCACTGTGCCATGGCCAGGGACATCAACGACATGCTCGATGTGCTGGGAGACTGCAAAGCCAAGCCCATCGGGTGCATCTTCAACGACGAGCATGACAGCCCGGTGAAGAACCTGGGCGGATACGGCTACAGCAAAGGACGCTACGGCTACGGGTACCATTACGGTTATGGCTATGGCTACGGAAAAGGTTACGGTTACGGGAAAGGTTACGGCAAATGAGCGAGAGCAGCCAGCATAAGATGAATACGATGCCGGAAACGCAGGCCCCTCCGGGCCCGCTTCCGGAAGAGATCAATATCGCCGCGCTGGCGGAGGATATCGTGAAGGGAGTGCGCGCTCACTGGCTGGCCCTGCTGGTGGTCATGAGCCTGACGGCCAGTATCTTCTACCTGCACTTCGGGCGCAGGTACGTACCCGTCTACCAGGCCTCCTCCACCTTCCTGGTGAACACCAACAGCGCCATCAGTACCATGAGCGACTACTACAATATCGCGGCGGCGAGGCAGATCGCGAGGACGTTTCCGTTCATCATCTCCAACAACGCCATGCGAAAGCTCATCATGGAGGACTTAAATCTCTCGTACATCCCCGGCTCGATCTACGCCGAGGCCCTCGAAGAGACCAACATGATCACCATCAGCGTCACCTCGGGCAGCCCGCAGGACGCCTACGATGTGCTCCAGTCGGTGCTGAACAACTACCAGTCAGTGGCCAAGCAGGTGATCGGCAATACCAGCCTGATCTTCATGAACGAGACCGGGCTTCCCACACAGCCTATTAATCCGCGTAACACCAGGCGTATGCCGCTCTACGGGGCGCTGGCGGCACTGGCGGCCGGGATCGGCCTCATCGCGCTGCTGTCCCTGACAAAGAAGACCATCCGATCCGAGGAAGACTTCCGGAGCATCCTGAACCTGCACTGCCTGGGCACGGTGCCCCTTGTACGGTTCAAGCTTCGGACCGGCAGGAAGCGCAACAAGGTCCTGATCACCAATGACCGGGTCTCCTACGGGTTCGTGGAGGGCATCCGTACCCTGAGAACGCGTATCGAGCGCGACCACGCCGAGTATGGCGCCGGTACCTACCTGGTCTCCAGCGCCATCGCAGGAGAAGGCAAGAGCACCATTGCGGTCAACCTGGCGCTCTCCCTGGTTTCCAAGGGACTTGACGTAGTGCTGGTGGACCTGGATATGAGAAACTCCTCCGTCGCGGACATCCTAGACCTTCCAAAGGACGGGAAGGGTATGGCGGACGTGCTTGAAAAAAAGGCCGTCCTGATGGATGTGATGATCACCGACAAGGAGAGCGGCCTGAAGGTCATCCCGGCCGGTGATGCGGGGATGAACTCCGTGCGGCTGATCAATGGCGACCTGGTCAAGGGTATGATCAGCGCCCTCAAAAAGGACGCGGATTACATCATTATCGACACGCCGCCCGTCGGTCTGATCTCCGACGCGGCTTCCATTGCTTCCGTGATCGACGGCGGCATCTTTGTGGTCCGTCAGGACTGGGCTCCCATCGACCGCGTAAGAGAGGGCGTGGAGCTTCTGGCCGACTCAGGCATGCGCATCTGCGGATGCGTCCTGAACGGCGGAGAGGCGGGCATCTCCCACTATGTGAGCTACGGCTACGGCGGCTACGGACGCTACAGCCGCTACGGCAGTCCCTACTCGAAAAAGAGAAGAAAAAAAGAACAGCAGATTGAAGAAGAGAGCTGATCGCAGCGGAGGACACTTGCGATGCATTACAGAGCTTTAAAAAGAACCCTGGATATCCTGGTCTCCCTGCCGGTCCTGGTGGTGACAAGTCCGATCATGCTGGCCACAGCAGCGGCTGTCAAGCTGGAATCGCCGGGACCCGCCATCTTCAGGCAGGCGCGGCTGGGCGTTGGAGGCAGGGAATTTACCATGTACAAGTTCCGCTCCATGGCCTTGAATTCCGAGCATACGGGAAGCGGCGTCTACAGCGAGAAGGGCGATTCGCGCGTCACGAAGGTCGGCCGCTTTATCCGCGCCACCTCCATCGACGAGCTGCCCCAGCTCTTTAACATTTTGAAGGGTGACATGAGCCTGATCGGCCCCCGGCCTCCCCTCACCTATCATCCGTGGCCGATCGACCAGTACACCCCCCACCAGAGGCGGATGTTCGAGGTCCGTCCCGGCGTGACCGGCTGGGCCCAGGTGAACGGGCGCAAGTGCGTGGAGTGGCACGACCGGATAAACATGAATGTCTGGTACGTGGATAACGCCTCCCTGGGGCTGGACCTGAAGATCCTTGGGATGACGCTGAAGACGCTGGTTCACACAAAAGACAATGTCAACCACGGGGAGACGCTTGCCTCCTCCGTTACCACCGGAAAATAAGCAACGCAGCCAGGAGGAAGCCCTTATGCCGCTCAAACTGATGTATATCACCAACCGCCCGGACGTGGCACTGATCGCTGAGAAAAATGGTGTGGAGCGCATCATGGTGGACATGGAATACATAGGCAAGGCGGAGCGCCAGAAGCGGATGAACACCGTCCAGAACCACCACACCATCGAGGACATCCGGAACGTGCGCGAGGTCCTGACAAAGTCCGAGCTGCTGGTGCGGGTCAACCCCATCCATGAGGCAAAGCCCGGCGAGTACACTTCCTCCGAGGAGGAGATCAACGCCGCGGTAGAGGCGGGCGCGGACATCATCATGCTTCCCTATTTCAAGACCCGGGAGGAAGTTGAGCGCTTCATCACCGCGGTCGGCGGCCGGACGCACACGATGATCCTTTTAGAGACCATCCAGGCTGTGCGCATCCTGGACAAGATCATGTCCGTGGACGGCATCGACGAGGTGCACATCGGTCTCAATGACCTGAGCATCACCTGCGGTTACCCGTTCATGTTCCAGTCCTTCGCCAACGGCCTGGTGGACGATATCTGCCACGAGCTGCGCAAATACGGGAAACCCTACGGCGTGGGCGGCATCGCCTCCCTGGGAAGAGGAATGGTGAAGGCCGAGCTGATCATCAAGGATCACTATCGATTGGGCTCGAAGGCCGCCATACTTTCCAGGAGCTTCTGCAACATTGACCAGTTTAATGACCTGGCGGCGGTGGAGGAGATCTTCCTGCGCGGCATCAACGAGATCCGCCTGCTAGAGAAGGAGTGCAAGGTCCACGCCGATTTCTTCAACAAGAACAAGCGGGCGCTGGACAACGCCATCAACAGGGTGGTCAGCTCCATGGAAACGCCGCAGGTTTCGGACGGAGCCGAAGGCAGGGGAAAGGACAGGGCATGAATATCCTGATCACAGGTGCCTGGGCGGAGGCGAAAGAGTATATCCCAAAGATTGAAAAGATGGGACATAAGGTTCTGTTCCTGCAGCAGGAGAAGGACGAGCTTCCCTGCCGTCCGGACTGGGCGGAGGGCGTCATCTGCAACGGCCTGTTTTTAAGCCACCCCATCGAGGAATTCACCGGCCTCCGGTACATCCAGCTCACCTCAGCGGGCTTTGACCGGGTTCCGAGGGATTATATAAAAGCAAAAAATATTGAGATCCATAATGCACGAGGCGTTTACAGCATTCCCATGGCCGAGTTTGCCGTCGCGGGAGTGCTGCAGCTGCATAAGGGCCTGAATACATTCAAAAGGCAGCAGCAAAGGTGCGAGTGGAGCAAGAGACGAAACCTCAGGGAACTGAACGGAAAGAAGGTTTTGATCGCCGGCTGTGGGAGCGTCGGCACGGAGTGCGCCAGACGCTTTGCCGCTTTTGGCTGTCATGTGACCGGCATCGATGAGCTGTGGCAGGATGTGGTGGGCCCTTATGAGGAGATCTGGCCGCCCACTTGCCTGGAAAAAGCGCTCAGAGAAGTGGACATTCTGGTGCTTACCCTTCCGCTGACGGAGGAGACAAAGGGACTGATCGGCGAAAGGCAGCTTCAGCTGATGAAGCCGGATTCCCTGGTGGTGAACATCTCCCGGGGCGGCGTGATCGATGAAAAAGCGCTGGTGAGGCAAATGGAGCATATCGGCGGCGCGGTGCTGGATGTCTTTGAGGAGGAACCGCTGCCGGAGGAGAGCCCGCTGTGGGCGATGGAAAATGTGATCATTACGCCGCATAACAGCTTTGTGGGGGACGGAAATAGGGAAAGACTGGCCGACCTGATCATGAGGAACGTTTCTAAGCAAAGATAAGAGGTTTTTATGGATACATTCAGGGAGATGATCGAAAGACGCAGCGACCTTCAGCCGTATCTGTTCTGCCGCGGCTTTTTGCTGACGGACCAGAGCCTTAACCTGCAGGCCTTCCCGTTTTTCGGGAACTGGAACAGTACTCCGGTCACCGACAGGTTTACTGCTTATACGCACAAGCTGGCCAGGGTGAGCACGGCGTGCCTGGAAGACCGGTCCTATGTCCTTTTTGGCCATGCCTACGATCCGTTTACAATGGAAGCTGATGAGAGTGCCCTTCTTGAGAGAATAGCCGCATCCTTCGGGACGGACGAATTTCAGGACCGGATCGATGAACTGACCGGGATTTTTGTGCTGGCGGTCATTGAGGGGGAAAAGGTCATTTTTGAGTGCGATGCCTCCGGTATGCAGTCAGCTTATTATGCGAAGATCGGACCCTCTTTTTTTATCACTTCCCACGCACAGCTGATGGCGGATATCTGCAGTCTCGAGATAACCCCGTTTGCCCATGAACTTCTTGAATACAAGTGGTATTACCGCGTGATGGGACCGTATATGCCCGCTGATCTGACGCAGTTCGAGCCGGTGCGCCGGATCGTGCCCGATCACGCCTACACGTTTGACGGAGAAAAGGTCAGCCATAAGCGCTTCTGGCCGCTGAAAGAAAACGAACAGGCGGATACTGAAGAAGCATATCAGGAAGTCATCTCAAAATCCGCGGACATCCTGAAAAAAAACATGCAGCTTGTCGCGGAAAAATGGGTGCAGCCCATGATCTCGCTGACAGGGGGAATCGACAGCAATACCACCTTTGCGGCGGCCAACGGCCTGTATGACAAGATCGGCGCCTTCAGCTATCTCTCTGCGCCTAAGGAAGTGCCGGATGTCAAAGCGGCCGGGAAGATCGCCAGCCATTTTAAGGTAAAGCGAAAGCTGTACCGCATCCCGGAAAATACAGAAGAACTTGAAGACTATGATGAGATCAGCCGGATCATCGCGCATAACGACGGGTATATTGCCCCGCTGAACGAAAACGAGATCCGTAAAAGAGTGTACCTGCTGAAGCATTTCGGGGGGGATGTTGAGGTTAAATCCTGGGTGTCGGAAACCATCCGCGGCTACTGGTACAAGCACTATGGCCGCAAGACCATGCCGCCCCTCTCGGCAAAGCTTTTCCGAAATCTGTACAAGATCTTTATTTTCAACCGTCCGCTGGCCCATAAGATCGACCGGATCTTTGAAACGTACATCGACGAGTTTGAGTACCGGAACATACCGGAGGGCTATCCGCCGGCCGACATGCATTACCATGAAGTAACCTGGGGAAGCTGGGGCGGGCTGAACATATCCGACATGAAGCTGTATTCGGATATCACGATCATTTACAACAACCGGAAACTTCTTGACCTTCTGTTCAGGGTTCCGCTGGAGAAGCGGATATTCGACCAGCACCATCTTGATCTTAAGAAGATCCTGAACAGGGAGCTTTACGACATGAACATCCGGGTTATTAACATGAAAGAGACGGATACGCGGGCTTTTCTGCTGAACTGTATTTTCACCGCCAATACCATTCTTCCGTTTTAAGGGGACTGTTTAAACATGAGCAAGGTACTGTTAGTGGCTACGGTACAAAGCCATATCTGCCAGTTTCATAAACCGCTGATGTCTCTGCTTCGTGAAAACGGCTGGGAGATCCATGTGGCTGCCAGGGACAACCTGAAGGAGAAGAACGGCCTGAAGCTGGAGTACGCGGAAAAGGTTTTTGATATCCCCTTTTACCGTTCGCCCTTCAGCCCGAAAAACCTGAATGCCTACCGCCAGCTGAAAAAGGTGATCAGAGAAAATCAGTACGACATCATACACTGCAATACTCCGGTTGGCGGCGTGCTGACCAGGCTGACAGCGAAGGAAGCAAGGAAGAAGGGAACAAGGGTTTATTACACTGCCCACGGCTTTCATTTTTATAAAGGAGCTCCGCTGAAAAACTGGCTGATGTATTATCCGATCGAGAAAGCCCTCAGCCGGCGGACTGACAAGCTGATCACGATCACGCAGGAAGACTATGAATTTGCCAGGAAGCGTTTTAAGTGTCCGGTGGTTCACATTCACGGAGTGGGGGCGAACAGCGGGAGGTATTATCCCATCTCCCGGGAAGAACAGGAAAAGCTGAAGGAGCAGCTGGGACATTCCGGAAAGATCATCCTGAATGTTGGCGAACTGCTTCCCAACAAGAACCAGAAAATGGCAATTCTGTCGATGAAAAAGGTTCTCGAAACGCAGCCGGATGCCAGGCTTTTAATTGCCGGAAACGGGCCGGAAAAAGACAATCTGCAGGCGCTGGTCAAAGCGGAGGGCCTGTCAGAGAACGTTGAGTTTTTAGGCTACACGACTTCGCTGCCAAAGTATGTGCAGATCTGCGATGTGATGGCGGCCTGCAGCTTCAGAGAAGGCCTGCCGCTTAATATTGTAGAGGCTATGCTGTGCGGAAAACCGGTGGCCGCTTCGGACAACCGGGGGCACAGAGAACTGATCAGCGATGGCCAAAACGGACACCTGGTCAAGGCAGGCGATTCAGATGCGCTGGCAGAATGTATATGTGAGATTTTGCGTGACCCTTTGATCTATTCCCGGTACGCGCTGGAAACAGCGAGGCAATATACTGATAAAACTGTAAAGAACGAGCTGGCAGAAATCTATGAACTTTAAGAGGAACCCCCGGTGACGTTAGCAAATATAACAAGTTATGATCTTCTGATATGGCTGGCCATATGCTGGCTGTTTTCTAGAATTTATCCGGTACAAAGACCAGAATATCAATTCGGGAAATATGAGTGGCGGTATAAGCCATTGTTTGCTATTTTGATATTTATGCCGGTTTTTATAATGACGGTTTATGGTCCGGTGAGGTCTGACACTTTTTTATATTTGCATGGTTTTAGAAATACATCTTCAAGTTTCGCAGGTGTTTGGGAAGAAGCCATTCATTCAAACAGACCGGGTTTTATTATATTCGAAAGATCAATCAAACATTTATTCGGCAATAACGAGACAATGTACCGTATATTTATAGCGCTGGTACATTCTATTCCGATTATCTATGTCCTGCGTAAGTATTCTGTCAATTACCTGTTTTCCATTTATGTGTTTATTGCTACGACGCTTCACTTGTCATGGATGATGAACGGTTTGCGACAGTTCATGGCTGTTACTATTATTTTTGCCGCCACACCATGGATCGTTCAAAAAAAGTACATTCGATCAATTATAGTTATTTTGATTGCCGCTTCTTTTCATCGAACAGCGTTGGTAATGCTGCCTGTTATCTTTATTGTGCAGGGAAAAGCATGGAACTGGAAAACTATTGCGTATAGTATTGCTATTGTTGGCTTGACCTATATTTTTTCGCAAAATGCGAGTGCTTTTGATACAGCGGCCGGTATTGTCGGCTATTCAACACAAGCGGTAAGGGAATGGGGAGATGACGGTACGCATCCGATACGGGTCCTTGTTAATGCAGTGCCGATGATTATGGCCTTTGTTTACCGACACAGGTTCAGCGTAGAGGAAAATCCAATTATTAATATGAGTGTTAATATGTCTGTTATAACTACAGGTATCTACGTGGTTGCAATGGTGACAAGTGGTGTTCTAACAGGAAGAATGCCAATTTATACAAGCCTGTATAATCTGATTTTGCTTCCATACATTATTACTCATGCATTTGTCGGTGAAAAAAAGCGTATTATGATAGCGGTAACGATGGGATTGTTTTTCTTATATTTCAGGCAATCTATCTAATAAATAATAAATGGTTTTGGAACAGTCAATTGGAAGAGATTAACTCTATTTTTAATTATTTAAGTCGAAAATGATTCAAATATATAATAATGAGGAGATCACGCAAAATGATTTTCCCAAAGTGAGCATTATTGTTCCTATTTATAATGTAAAAGACTATCTTGGACAATGTATAGATTCTCTTATTACACAAACATATGAAAACATCGAAATAATCCTGGTTGATGACGGGTCTACCGATGAAAGCGGTGAAATCTGCGAAAAATATGCAAAACAAGATGAACGAATAATTGTCTTGCATCAAGAAAATAAGGGGCCTGGATTTGCAAGGGAATATGGTGTTGCGACAGCTTCAGGGGCTTATGTTTTATTTGTTGATGGAGATGATTGGATCGATACTGATACGATTGAAATATGTATGAAAGTGGTCTTGCGTTATAAAACGTTGGATTCTGTTATTTTTTCATATATTAAAGAATACCCTGCACATTCTGTCCCCATGCATATTTTTAACGGTACTTTGTACTTGAAGAAGCACGAGGCAAGGCATAAAGTATATCGCCGGCTATTTGGCTTATATGGAAATGAAATGGCTCATCCTGAACAAATGGAATCGATGTCCAGTTGCTGGATGAGATTGTATACAATTGAAAATGCCCAAAAGGGTCGTGCTTTTAATCTTAATGAGATTGGATCCTCAGAAGATGCGTTATTTAATATGTATGCGCTGGCCGATGTTAGGGATGTACTATATATAAATAAATGTTTCTATCATTATCGCAAAAGAACAGATTCTATAACGAATGCCTTTAGGCCAGATCTTCCGGGGCAATGGAAGCATTTGTTTAAAATCATGATGGAAATCATCAAAGAAAAAGGACTGGATGCTACTTATAAGAAAGCCCTTTCTAATCGGATTGCACTCAGTATTACGGCTATCTCCTTAAATGAAATAAATAATGCAAGCCATACCATGCCTCAAAAGATAAAAGCAATCCATGAGTATTTAAACGATCATGAATATGTGGAGAATTGCCGAAAAGTGTCAATCAACTATCTGCCATTTATTTGGAAGATTTATATCATTTGTGCAAAATTAAAACTTGCTGTGCCAATATATTTAATGTCGTGTGCGATTACCCTTTTCAGAAAAATATGAATATGAAAATGTCTTTTTGTAGTCTGATTATACCAGTATACAATGTAGAAAAATATCTGGATAATTGCATCAGGAGTGTGATCCTTCAAAGACCAAAGAAAAATGGGATGGAAATACTCTTGATTGATGATGGCTCTACAGATAATAGTGCAAAAATATGTGATGAGTACGTCAGACAATATGATTTTATTAAAGTAATACATAAACAGAATGGCGGTTTGTCAAGCGCGCGGAATGTAGGGTTAAAACAAGCTAATGGACAGTATGTCATGTTTATGGATAGTGATGACTGGTGGAACCCTGATGTTCAACTGGGGCAGATTTTTTCGTATGTAAAAGAACATGAATATACTGAAATGTTTTTGTTCGATGGATATGACTTTATTGAAGGCGATGGATATTACAGAAGAAATGATCATGATCATTTTCAGAATATCAATACCGAAAGCACATTTGAATACTATAAATCGTTGCTGAGAAACGGTAATCTGGAAGTTTCTGCATGTACTAAAATATTGAAGAGGTCATTTCTTCTTTCTAATAGTCTATTTTTCAAAGATAAACTGTTAAGTGAAGACAATGAGTGGATGATGAGAATACTCAGGGTAGTGAAATCGATAGATATTATCAACGAACCTTTTTATATCTGTAGGTTGAAAAGAGCGGACTCAATTACGAATAACATTGAGCAACAGAATATAGAAGACCTGCTGAGAATAGTCTATGCAAGCCAGAAATATTATAATGCAAAATCTGAACATGAACTAAAGGAGTTGGAATTATGCTATTGCGCATACCTCTGGTTTTCTGCCTTGGGACTTAGCAATCTATTGAGCAAAAATGAGAAATATGCACTAAAGAGAATGTTCAAGAAAACATCAGGTGTTTGTATGTATAGCAATTCACCGAAAACAAAGCTCTGCTATTGTATATACCGAGTTTTTGGCTTTGCACTTACAGGAAAAGTGTTGGGCTTGTACATTAGATTAAAAGGTTCAGGAACACTTAATCGTACCAAGGTGCCGGATGTTTCTCCGATTGCAGCATAGATAAATAGCGGACGAGGATAATATATGCCACTTATAACAGTATTTACCCCCACTTTTAACAGAGCCTATTGTCTTCATAAAGGATATGAAGCATTATTGCGACAAAGTAGTAAAGACTTTCGTTGGCTGGTAATAGATGATGGTTCCTCCGATAATACACGCGATTTGGTTGAGGGATGGCAGCAGAAGGATAATGGTTTTGAAATTAAATACTTTTATCAGGAAAACGGTGGACTATATACTGGATATAATAAGGCTATAGAAGAAGCTGATACAGAATTATGTGTCTGTGTTGACAGCGATGATTATTTAACAGATGATGCGATTGAGGTTGTTGGCGATTTTTGGAAAAAGAATAGGGATCAGCATTACGCGGGTGTTATTGCGCTAGATTGTTTTGAAGATGGGACTATAATAGGGGATCCGCTTCCAACTGAAAAAAGTGTAAATCTAATAAAGCTCTTTCAGGGTGACTATCATATTAATAATGGAGATAGAAAAAATTTTGTGCGTACAGATTTATATAAGCAGTTTGCCCCAATGAAGGTATTTCCGGGAGAACCAGATTTTAGTCCACATTTTTTGCATCTGAAGATCAGCCAGCAATACGACTTTTTGGTTTTAAATCGACCAGTTTGTGTTGTTGAATATCAACCGGACGGGATGACGAATACTGTATTTAAACAGTATTTAAGAAGTCCCAATTGTTTCAGGGAAATGCGCTTATTTGATATGTCTTTGAAAGAGGCACCCTTGAGTTTCCGGTTCAAAAAACATGTTCACTATGTTTCATCATGTTTGATTGCTCATTCCTCATGGCTAAAGGATTCACCGGATAAACCACTTACATTATTAGCCTTCCCCTTTGGCATATTGTTTACAATATATTTGCGTATATACATAAAGGTACATAATTAAAATAAGAGGAATCTATTTCTCACTAATATTACTTATTGAAGCTTCTGATATATTCAAGAGAGAAAATATAGAATGTCTGCTAAGCTTTCTGTTATCATTCCGGTTCATAATGGCGAAAAGACTATCAAAAAGACAATAGAGAAGATTTTAGAGCAGGACTACAGGAATCTGGAATTAATCCTTGTTGAGAACGGTTCAACTGACTCCTCGTGGAAGCAATGTAAAAAACTACAAAGAGAAGATCAACGAATTATATTGCTTCAAAGTAAAACAGGGACGTCTTTGGCTAGAAAAGAGGGAGTATTACATTCGCAAGGAGATTTTATATGCTTTTGCGATCAAGATGATTATTATATAAATAATAAAGCACTTTCTTCTATGGTATTGTCAGCCAAGCATACTGAAGCAGATATAGTACAGTTCAATGTAATCTCAAACATTTTTGGGATAAAAAAAAAGACCAGTATAAAAAAGAGTTTTATTATAAACAGAACAGAACTGCTAGAGTATTATATTGGGGGCATATTAGGGGCACACAGATCAATTATTTCGACTAATGTTTGGAGCAAGATATATTCCGGCAAGATACTGAGAAACGCTGTTTCAGGAATAAGTGAAGCATTGATAATGGGTGAGGACATGTATTTTAATGCATTTGCTTTCTTACACCCCGATGTTAATCGTGTAGCAGTAGATTCAAATGCATATTATGTCTGGAATTCAGGAATAGGAACATCTAGTGCGGAAAAGAGTGGTATTACATTATTCGATGAATATCAGATTATTAAACCAGTTATTTTACAAATGGCGAAAGCAGCTAAGGTCGGCCCTCAACCAATTATGTATTCTCATCTGGAAACAATATATTTCCTTAAGAATATAGTGATACAGTCTGTTTTATCAGGAGAAACAAAAGAAGAAACGATTTGCCGCTTTACGAGATATACATCCATGAACTTTGTTATAGAGGCGGCAGAGTTTTTTCAAACAAAACAAGGAAATAGCGATTGGAATGAGCTAATAAAACAAGATGCGGATATATGGGATGCGGAAGCCTATTATGAAAATGTTAGTTCTTCAATTAGACACATCCATTGGGAGAAAGTGAAATATAAGTCAAAAAACGTTGCTAAAAATATTTTAAAAAGATTGAAATAATAGGTGGTAAGTAATATAAGCTGAGAGAATTAAAATATGGTCAATCCACGTGTGAGTGTAATAATTCCAGCATATAATTGTGAGAAAACTATAAGGAATTGCATTGAATCAGTGCTGGAACAAACCTATAAAAACATAGAAGTATTGGTGGTAGACGATGGTAGCACTGATAAGACCTATAGTCTTATTAAAGAATATTTTTTCCAAGAAACAAGGGTAATAATAATACATCAAGAGAATATGGGAGTGGCTTCTGCAAGAAACACAGCGCTAAATCAAGCTTCTGGTGAATGGGTGTTTTTTTTAGACGGCGATGATTGGATATATACGGACACTATTGAAACACTATTGTATGAGGCCGAAAACAACACTTGCAAATTAGCCATTGGAAAGATTTGCTCGGACCCAATGCATGCAGGGGAAAGAAGGCTATTGATAAACAGAACCATATGCTCAAGTAATGATGATTATAAAGGCGGATATGGATTGGGGAATATGGTAACGGCCAAACTATATTCAAAGGACATAATCCAGAATATAAAGTTTCCAGAAACGATAAAAGTATTAGAAGACATGGTATATAACTCTTGTGTCCTTGCCGGCAATGATCACTTTAAATACCTTTATATTGATAAATATGTATATTACTATAATAACTTAAATCCTGATTCTCTCTCTCATAAATATAAAAGTGCTGATCTTCTTAGAACGTCGCAATGGTTTTATGAGAATGCTGGCAATATATTGAATAAAGAGATATTTATAGATGCAGCAATCAAAAACATAATACAATATCGTTTTGAAACTAAGAAAAGGGTTAAAAATGTGAATAGATATTTTAAATGGCTAATCAAATCTAATGTTCCGATAAAAAGAAAAACGGGATATATTATTTGTTATCTATTTCCGCCGATATAT
>JBGUOI010000226.1:0-3068 GCA_045118075.1 Porcincola sp.
CATGCTGGTCGTGATCTTCCTGTTTGCGTGGTTCGTGCGAAAAACTCAGCTCGGGCGCAACATCTTCGCGGTCGGAAGTAATTTCACGGCTGCCAGATTTGCGGGCGTGAACAGCGAGATGGTGAAGACCAAGGCATTTGCCATTTCCGGAGCTTTGGTGGGCCTTAGCGGCATCATCTCCTACGGAACATTAAAAGCGGCAGACCCGACTGCAGGTGCGGGTTACGAACTGGATGCGATCGCGGCCGTCGTCATCGGCGGAACGAGCATGGCCGGCGGCGAGGGAACGATCATCGGCGTGCTGATCGGCGCGGCGATCATGGGCGTTCTCAAAAATGCCTTCGTGCTTCTGAAAATATCTGCCTACTGGCAGGTCATCGTACTCGGCGTAGTGATCATCGCGGCGGTATTCCTCGACAGTATCAAGAGGATCCGCGCGGAGAAATAAACACCAATCTATTCATTAAAAGGAGGAGAACCATGAAAAAGAGACTTATCGGAGTATTGTGTTCGGCAATGGTTATTTCTGCTCTTGCGGGATTTACGATGAGTGCGGCTGCCGAAGAGGCTGTCGAAGAGACTGAGAGCACAGCTGTCGAAGCGGCTGACATCCCATACGGTCATTTTACGGTGGAGAAAGACGCTGAGGAACCGCTGAGGATCGCTTTCCTTTCCTTCCAGACCAACCCGTTCTTCCTGCAGATCAAGGAAGGCTACACCGCTGTAGCAGAGTATCTGGCAGATCATAACGCAACAGTCGATTACATCAACATGGGCGAGGAGCTGACCAGTGATTACGTGGTCGCCGGCATCGAGAATGCCATCACCATGGAATATGACGGCATCGCTGTCAACGCCATCTTTGACGGCACGGATGAAGTGATCAACAAAGCTGTTGATGCGGGCATCCCGGTCATCACCTATGTCGCTGAAGGCAATACTCCCGGCAAACGTTTCGCCATGGTCGGACAGGATGCTTATTCCGCCGGTCAGGTAGCCGGACAGGAGATCGAGAAATTCACGGGCGGCGAAGGCCAGATCGCAGTCATCACCGGTACATTCGGTGCTGTTCAGCATGAAGACCGTATGAACGGCGCTCTCGATTATCTGAAAGAGCACTGCCCGGATATCGAAGTTGTCGGTGTTGTTGAGAACAAGGATGCTGCCACAACGGCTTATTCACAGACGATGGATTTCCTGACCGCCAATCCGGATCTTAAGGTCATCTATGTTACTGCAGGCGGGACCTACGGTGCTGCCCAGGCTATCCAGGAGCTCGGCCTGACCGGCAAAGTCGGTGTTGTCGGCTATGACCACACACCCGAGAACATGGAATATGTGTACAGCGGCGAGATCGTTGCGGCTATCTCCCAGGATCCGCAGGGTATGGCATGGGATGCTGTTGTCATGCTTTACAACCACATCGTATCCGGAACCGAGTATGAAGAGCACTTCGCAGTCGACAACGTTGTCGTGACTCCGGAGACGGCTGTTGAGATGTACGGGGAGCCGTGATCGGACGTAACTGATCTTATGCAGCCGCTTCCGACAGGAGGCGCCCATCGGGCGCCGGGCGCGGTGCGATCGGAACACCGAAGGCATTCTTAAATAATCATCGGGCAGGTATTCACAGCGGGGGAAACGCAGATGAAAGAACTTTTGATGGATGTGAAGGGTATCTCAAAGAAATTCCCCGGAGTCCAGGCATTGAAGGATGTTGAGTTTCAGATCTATACCGGTGAGGTGCACGCTCTCGTGGGTGAAAACGGAGCCGGGAAATCCACGCTGATGAATATTCTGTCCGGCGTGTACGGACAGACGGAGGGCACCATGCTCTGGGAAGGGAAGGAAGTCCGGTTCCAGAACACGAGAGAGCCCAAAAATCTCGGCATCGCCATGATCCATCAGGAGCTGTCGCTGGCGGCGGACCTGAGCGTTATGGAGAACATTTTCATGGGCAGGCTGCCCAGGACGGCGCTTCGGACCATTGATTACCGGCAGCTGCGCGCGGATACGGTCAAGGCTCTTGAGAGGGTCGGCCTGAGCGCGGATCTGGCGCCGGTGAAGGTGAAGGAGCTGAGCGTTTCCCAGCAGCAGATGGTGGAGATCGCCAGGGCCCTGTCCCTGAACGCCAGGCTGCTGATCATGGATGAGCCGAGTTCATGCCTGACACAGAATGAGACGGAGATCCTGCTGAAGCTGATCCGCGAGCTGGAGAGCCAGGGCGTTGCGATCGTCTACATCTCCCACAGGATGGATGAAGTCTTCAGCATCGCCAAAAGGATCACCGTGCTCCGCGACGGATGCGTAGTCGGCAGTTTTATGGCGGGCGATGTGTCTGTCAACCAGATCCTTTCAACGATGGTCGGACGTGAATATAAGGTGGAGAAGCTTCACACCTGCCGCGCGGATTACAATGCGCCGCCGGTGATGAAGGCGGAAAATGTCCGGTATAAGAACATCGTGAAGGATGTCAGTTTTGAGCTGTATCCTTCCGAGGTCCTTGTCATCACCGGACTTGTCGGTGCCGGCCGGACCGAGCTGATCGAGACGATCTTCGGCTGCCGGCCTATCGCGTCGGGCAAAGTGACGATCGAAGGGCAGGACGTGACCGGCATCAAGGCATCGCAGATGACCCGCCGCGGCATGGCGCTGGTGCCGGAAGGCCGCAAGCTGAAGGGGATCCTCCCGCAGATGTCTGTGGAGGACAACACCTGGATCAGCGCGCTGGGCAGGTACACGAGCGGCGGCGTCATTCGCACGAAAGAGGCGGCCGGGAAGGTGAAAGAGCAGATCCGCGCCTTGAATGTCAAGACGCCGTCTGTCATGCAGAAAATGAAATTCCTCTCCGGCGGCAACCAGCAGAAAGTGATCCTGGGAAGATGCCTGATGTGCAGCCCGAAGATCCTGATCATGGACGAGCCGACGAACGGCATCGATATCGGCGCCAAGCAGGAGATCTACCGGATCATCGACGACCTGTCCAAGCAGGGGATCTCGGTCATCTGCATCTCGTCGGAGATGGCGGAAGTGATGCAGATCGCCGACAGGGTGCTCGTTATGCATGA
>JBGUOI010000227.1:0-26350 GCA_045118075.1 Porcincola sp.
TGCCGATCGGGGAGACTATTTTTGAAGTGGATAAGCTCTGCTGCAAGGGCGTATTCAAGGATATCTCCTTCCATGTTAAACGCGGCGAGATCGTCGGCTTTGCCGGTCTGATGGGCGCAGGCAGAACAGAGACCATGCGCGCGATCTTCGGCCTGGATCCGTTCGACAGCGGCCGGATCCTCATTCATGGCCAGGAGGTGACCATCAAAAAGCCAAGCGATGCCATCAGCCATAATCTGGTCATGCTTTCCGAGGACAGAAGGCAGTTTGGTATCATCCCCATCCGCTCGGTCATGGAAAATGCCAGTATTTCCAGCCTGGATAAGTTCTTCTACGGCGGACATGCGCACCGGCAGGAAGAGCGGGAGACGGTCGGAAAATACTTTGCAAGAATGAACGTGAAAACGCCCAGTCTGGAGACACTCATCCAGGCGCTCAGCGGCGGCAACCAGCAGAAAGTCCTGCTGGCAAAATGGATGCTTCGTGAACCGGAGATCCTCATTCTGGATGAACCGACCAGAGGTATCGACGTCGGTGCGAAGTTCGAGATCTACAAGTTGATGACAGAGATGGTGGAGGAAGGAAAGACGGTCGTCATGGTCTCCTCCGAACTGCCGGAGCTGATCGGCATGTGCGACAGGATCTATGTCATGAACAAGGGCCAGATCACAGGATGTCTTGAGGATCCTGCGGAATTCACCCAGGAAGCCATCATGAGATACGCGACAGGAACTGAGAAAATGGAGGTGCAGTGATGAAAAACTCAAAAGCCGGGCAGGTGCTCGAGAAATATTCGATCTATTTTATTCTGGTGCTGATGTTCATTCTTTGCTCACTGCTCAATAAGAACTTCCTTTCATCCAGGAATATCATCAACATCGCCCGTCAGCTGACCGTGGGCATCATCCTGGCCTACGGCGAGATGCTTCTCGTCATCTCGGGCCTGATCGACCTTTCCGTCGGTTCCGTTCTGGCACTGGCCGGATGCCTTTCGATCTACAGCTTTTATGCGACAAAGTCGATCCTCGTTGCAATGCTGGTCGCCATCGGCGTCGGTGTCGGCTGCAACCTGATCAACGCCGTGCTGGTCACCCATTTCGGTGTGCCCGCATTCATCGCGACGCTGGCCATGCAGATGGCAGCGCGAGGCGCAGCCCTTTATTCAACCAACGGCCAGAACCTGCTTCAGCTGGGCAATTACGTGAATGTCGGTCAGGGAAGCATCGGGGTGATCCCCGTCCCGGTCATATTCATGGTGGTGATCACGGTGATCATCTGGTATATCGTCAACCACACGCGCTACGGCCGGTCGCTGTACGCGATCGGCGGCAACGAAGCCGCAGCGGTCGCTTCCGGTATCAACGTAAAGCGCAGCAAATACATCACCTACGTGATCAACGGCATCCTGGCAGGCATCGCAGGCGTGATCTTCATGTCCCGCGTTAACGCCGGTCTTCCCAACGGTGCTGTCGGTTACGAAATGGAAGGTCTGACCGCTACGATCGTCGGCGGCACCAGCTTCTCAGGCGGTATCGGAACCACCATGGGCACGCTTGCCGGCGCGTTCATCATCGGTTTCCTGAACAACATCATGAACCTGAACGGCGTGGACTCATACGTACAGCAGATGGTCAAAGGTCTGATCATCGCGGTGGCCGTGGTCTTCGATATCCGTTCGAAGAGCCGCAAGACCAGGAAAGTCATTCTGGTCGAGGATGAAAAGAAAGAGAAATAATCTCTTTTCCTTAAATGAATGCACAAGTTGCAGAACTTTTAAACTATATTTTTCAAGGAGGTAATCACATGAAGAAAAGAACAGTTGGTATGTTGGTAGGCGCAGCCGTTCTGTCCCTGACAATGGCTACCGGCGCTCTGGCTGATGACGCTTTCAGAGTTGCTTACATCGCAAGAGCACAGGAAGACTCCTTCGCAGCATGGCTGGCAGATGAGCTCAGAGCTCAGTTCGATACGTATGATGACATGACTCTGGACGTATTCGATGGCCAGGCTAACGATGAGAAAGAAAACTCCCTGATTGAAAACTGCATCGCTAACGGCTATGACGGCATCATCATCCAGGCAAACAACGGTGAGGCTCAGCTTCCCTACATCCAGCAGGTCGTTGACGCAGGCATCCCCTGCATCACCACCAATCCGCGTGTTGAGTGCGAAGGCACAGGCTCCATCGATGCTGATCCGTACGAGCAGGCGAAAGTAAACTGCGATATCGCTGTTGACCAGATCCCCGAGAACGCAAAAGTTGTCGTTCTTCTTGGACCGGCCGGCAACTTCCACAGCACTGAGAGAAGAAACGCTTGGCAGGCTGAGTTCTTTGACAAGAGGCCGGACGTTGAGATCGTTGCTGAAGATATCGCTAACTGGAACAAAGACGAAGCTATGACCCTTATGGAAGACTGGGTACAGGCTAATGATCACATCGATGCCATCATCTCCATGAACGACAATATGTGCGCAGGCGCTCTTGAAGTTGTTAAAGATGATCCCGCATACGACGGCGTTTGGTCCTATGGTGTTGACGGCACCGCTGAAGCTTGCCTGCTTATCCAGGAAGGCCGCATGACCTCCACCGGTCTGCAGTCCGCTGGTGACCTTGCTCAGATGAACGCTGAGTACATGCACAAAGTCCTTACCGGCGAAATGGAAGTTACCGATGTATACGATAACGTTCCCGCTCCGCTTATCACCAAGGACAATGTTGACGAGTACGTTGAGATGTACAAGGCTAACGGCCAGATCAAGGAGTGATCACGCTGGTTAAGTGAACCTTGATCCAATCAGATAGTATTGGAAGGGGGAGCGGCAGGCCTTGGTCTGCCGTTCCCTGTTCTTAACAGGCAGGTTTTAGGAGAGAAACATATGCAGAAAGATTTTGTAAGCAAGCTGTTTTCCGTTGAAGGAAAAGTAGCTCTGGTCACCGGCGCAGGCCGCGGCATCGGCCAGGTGATCGCCAGGGATCTGGCGAGGGCAGGCGCGGACATCGCCATCTTCTCCCGTTCGGGAGCGGATGAGACCGTAAAACTGATCGAAGGCGAAGGCGGAAAAGCCGTCAGCATCATTGCGGACTGCACCAGTGAAGAACAGGTGAAAGCCGGACTGGCGGAAGTGATCAAAGTCTACGGAAAACTTGATATCGTGGTGAATAATGCCGGTGTCTGCTATCACAAGAGCATGTTCGAAGCGAGCGTCGAGGAGTTCAGGGAGTGCCTGGACATCAACCTGACCGGCGAATATATCGTGTGCAGAGAAGCCGCCCGTGTCATGATCGACTTAGGCTGCAAGGGAAGCATCATCAATATTGCTTCCATTTCCGGTTCCATCGCCAACATCCCGCAGAAGCAGGCTGCTTATAATGCGTCCAAGGCGGGCGTTATGCAGATGACCAAGAGCCTGGCAATCGAGCTGGTAGACAATAATATCCGAGTAAACAGCATCAGCCCCGGCTATATTGCAACGCCCATGTCCGTGGATCCGAATTTTGTGGAGCCGGAGCTTCTGGAAGCATGGAAACCGCTGATGCCGATGCACCGCATGGCTAAACCGGAAGAATTGGTCGGCGCGGTGATCTGGCTCGCCTCCGATGCCTCCACCTATACCAACGGCACAGATATCATCATTGATGGTCTGTATACAGCCGTTTAATGACGGCCGAAATCGAAAAAGAAAGGGATGATCAACTATGGGAAAGAAATACATCAACAGAGGCGCTTTCATGACAGAAGTCGATAAAATGGTCGTTGTTGACGAGACCAATGTCGATGAGATCGTTAAAGATGCCGACATGGCTGCCAAAATGAAAGCGCAGCTTGAAGTGAAACCGCTTCGCGACGACCAGGTCCTGATCGAAGTAGAGTGCGTAGGCGTGTGCGGATCTGACGTTCACTATTTCCATGATGGCCGCTGCGGTACTTTCCTGGTTGAGAAGGACAGGGATATCCCGTTCATGCTCGGCCATGAGTGCTCAGGCACTATCGTTGAAGTAGGTAAAGACGTGACCAACGTGAAGGTCGGCGACCGTGTCTGCTGCGAGCCCTCCATTACCTGCGGCAAGTGCGAATTCTGCAAATCCGGTCACTACAATCTTTGCCCGGACGTTATCTTCTGGGCAACCCCGCCTGTACAGGGCTGCTATATGAAGTATGTTCCGTTCCAGGCAGATCTCTGCTTCAAGCTTCCGGAAGGAATGGATGCCGTTCAGGGCGCTCTGATCGAGCCGTTCGCGACCGGTATGTATGCAGCTGAAAAAGGCGAGATCACTGTCGGCCATACGGTAGCGATCCTTGGCAGCGGCTGCATCGGCCTGATGACCATGCTTGCCTGCAAAGCAAGAGGCGCCAGCCAGATCATCGTCTGCGACCTTGAAGATATCCGTCTGGACAAGGCAAAAGAACTCGGCGCTGATTATGTGATCAACGGCAGAAGAGAAGATGCTATTGAGCGCATTAAAGAGCTGACCGGCGGCAGAGGCCCGGATGTAGTCTTCGAGACAGCCGGCAGCAAGTTTACCATCGCCCAGACCGCACACATCGCCCGCCGCGGCGGACGCATCGTGCTGGTCGGAATGTCCGCGGAAGAAGAGCTTACCTTCAACTTCGGCCAGGTCATGGCGAAAGAGCTGGAGATCCGCTCACTGTTCCGCTATGTGAACATGTTCCCGAAGAGTGTGGCGGCTGTTGCCAGCGGACTTGCACCGGTTCAGAAAGTTGCGACACATTCTTACAGCCTCGACCAGATCCAGCAGGCATTTGAAGACTCCGTCAACAAGAAGAACGAAGTCGTCAAGGCTGTGATCAAGTTCGACTAAGCGATAATTTCTGAAACATAATTAGAAGCCAGGCAAAGAGGAACCTGAGCACGTTGCTGACTTGAAAAGGCTGCGCCGCCTTTTCCTGCGTCAGCTTCCTACCGCTCATGACCCTCTCTGCCTGGCTTTTTTATTCTCCAGTTCCTCCGCCAAGCGTGGCAGGGGACGGTTCTCTGTCACGCATTGATGGAAGGGGCAGTCTTCTGCCTTAAAATCGGGATTAAAAACCATCACCCTATTCCAAAGGGGACGTTACCGCAGCGCCGGTACTTGACGAGGGCGAAGCCCGAGTCTTAGTACCGCTGCGCGAGGTAAGAGCGCGAGCGTTCCCCGTGGAATAGGATGATGGTTTTGATTTCTATGTGTTCCAAGACTGTCCCTGTCACTACCATGATAGAGGACCGTCCCCTGTCACGCTACAGCCATCCCATCCCCGCCAGCATGCTGATCAGCGCAAACAGACTCAGCAGGCTCAGTACGGATGTGGTGGCGACGATCTCGGAGGCGAGATCTCCGTTTCCGCCCATTGCCTGGGCCATAGGGGCTGAGGCGACAGCGGTGGGGGAGGCAAAGACGGCGAGCATGGCAGCTATGGCGCCGCCCCGGTAGCCTAACGGGCCGACGATCGCGATCGCGGCGAGCGGCATCAGGATCAGCTTGATCAGGGAGGCGAGGGCGAGCAGCGGGAGATGCTTCCGGAAGCTCTTAAAGGAGAGTACACCGCCCAGGGCTACCAGGCCTATGGGGGTGGCCGCGTTTCCCAGGCTCCTGACCGGAGTGTCGATCACTTTAGGGAGATTGAGTTTCAACAGGGAGAATATAATGCCGATGATGCCGGCAATAACGATCGGGTTTTTAAAGATCCGTCCCAGGAGGTTTAGGGGGCGGATCTTTCCGCCTCTGGCAAGTTCGAAAATGACAACGCTTTCTATATTAATTGTCGGAACGACCAGCGCAGTCAGGGCGGCGATCAGGGCGGTACCCGCCTCGTCACAAAGGGCGGATGCGATCACGCCGCCGATCAGGACGGTATTTGCGCGGAAACATCCCTGAACAAGGGTGGAACGGTCTTTTTTTTCGGGTGCGGGCTTTTTCAGGGCAAACCATAGGATTACACAGCTGCCGATCAGCAGGGACTCGGTGATAATGATCAGCCTCAGATCGGCCATGGAGGAGAATTCGGAACCGCGAATGCTGTTAAAAAGGGAAAGCGGGATCAGTACCCTAAAGAGCATCTGGTTGAGGGCTTTGAAGTTTTCCCTGGAGAAAACGCCGGTTATCCGGATGAGGAAGCCTACCAGCATATAGACCATTAAGGGGACGACTACCCCTGCGGAGAGGGAGAGATTTTCCATAGATTTACCTCTGCACTTTAAACGCTTTGTACGCAGCAGA
This sequence comes from Porcincola sp., assembly GCA_045118075.1. Lineage (GTDB taxonomy): Bacteria > Bacillota > Clostridia > Lachnospirales > Lachnospiraceae > Merdiplasma. The sequence continues at coordinate 6,218 of JBGUOI010000227.1, forward strand.
TCCGGAAGGGGCCGGTCTTTCCGGCACTGACAGCTGCTGCAATCATATTAGCACAGAGGGAAAGCAATATGCTATTTCTTTCTTTGATAAGGGAATACATAAAAGCCACCTTCCATCTGCGTGTGGAAGGTGGCTTCGGATAATCATTCATAATCTGCCCTTTGCCTTAATTTACACAATTACTCTTGCCGCATCAACTCCGGCCTTGATACAAGTGCCTTTTACCTTATTTACTGCCTCATTTAATGCTGCCTTCGGTATTACTGAGTCAATTACGATAGCCTTACCAACGTCGAGCAGGTAGAAACCGCCGTTAACCTGATCCATTTCCTCGATGTTCATTCTTTTAAGTTCTGTGTTCTTCATTTTTTTATTCTCCTTTTCTTTTCTTAGTGTAAAAATTTTTTTTCTTTATATTCTGCTTCAGCATTTTTTGTTTGTTGTTTTGTGCTTTGCAATTATTTATACGGCGTTTCCTGCAAGTATCCATGAGAATTAATGTGAACGTTTTGTGAAATGAGAAACAGAGGCGTGAGGAGCCTGTCGTAAGCAAAGTAAACTTCCAATTGTCCGATGATATGGTATTATGTAAGAAAGATCTGCAAAACAGCGGAGCATATTTGAAAACCTGTCGTTTTACAACAGGAAGTTCAATGTTTTTACAGAATCAATAGCAGAGGAAACGGAAGGAGGATCTATGAAAGAGACAAGGCCTTACCTGCCATGGCAGCTTGCAGAGGATTTCCTGATCGCGGCGTTTGTCGCTGCCGGTGTTCCGAAAGAGGACGCGGCCATCTGTGCGGATGTGCTTCTTGAGAGTGACCGCAGGGGTATTGAAAGCCATGGGATGAATCGCTTTAAACCGATTTATATTGACCGGATCGAGGCTGGCATCCAAAATCCTGTCACGGAATACGAGGTGCTGAAAGATACGCCCACCACGCTGGTGGTGGATGCTCATGACGGCATGGGAATGGTTGCGTCGCATAAAGCGATGACGTCGATCATTGAGAAGGCGAAGACTTACGGCATGGGCATGGCGGCCATTCGCAATTCGACTCATTATGGAATCGCGGGATATTGGGCGACGATGGCTTCGAAGCAGGGAATGATCGGTATCGCCGGTACGAATGCCAGGCCGTCCATCGCACCGACATTCGGTGTGGAGAATATGCTCGGCACCAATCCGCTCACGTTCGCGATTCCGACCGATGAGGAGTTCCCGTTCGTGCTCGACTGCGCCACTTCTATTTCACAGCGAGGCAAGATCGAATACTATGCCCGAAGCGGCAAACCCACTCCGGCCGGCATGGTGATCGGAAGGAACGGTGAAGCGCTCACCGACAGCGAGCAGATCCTGGTCGACCTGACAGAAGGGCGTGCGGCGCTGGCGCCGCTTGGCGGCATCGGCGAAGACCTGGCCGGATACAAGGGTTACGGATATGCCACCGTGGTGGAGATCTTAAGCGCGGCGCTGCAGGGAGGATCCTTCCTGAAGATGCTTAACGGCTTTGACGAGAACGGACAGCGCAGGCCTTATCACCTCGGACATTTCTTCATGGTGATCAATCCGGAATTCTTTATGGGTACCGAAACGCTGAAGAAGACAGCAGGCGATATCCTGCGCGCGCTTCGCGCGTCACAGAAAGCGCCGGGTGCCGAGCGGATCTATACCGCCGGCGAGAAAGAGTACCTGGTCTGGCTTGACCGCAAAGACAAGGGCGTGCCGGTCGGTGAGGCCGTACAGAAAGAACTGGTCAGTGTCCGGGATAAGTATCAGCTGCCGTTTGTTTTCCCGTTCGAGAAGACTGCGTCTTGATACCCGGCGGGAGGCGAATGTGATATGCTGCAGGAAGCGATCGGATTTCTGCGGTCCAGGCAGAAAGTAACTTTATTTCTGGCTGCCGCCAATATTGCGGTATTCATCGTGCTGTCCATTATAGGCAATACGCAGGATACCATCTTTATGCTCAGGTACGGCGCCTGCTATACGCCGCGCATCCTGGCCGGGGACTATTGGCGGCTCTTTACTGCCATGTTCCTGCATTTCGGACTGCCGCATCTTCTCTACAACATGGTCTGCCTGGTATCGCTCGGCGATCTGCTTGAGAAGTTTGCCGGTCATGTGCGCTTCGCATTGATCTATCTGATCAGCGGCCTGGCAGGCAACCTGCTCACACTCTATGCTGAGGTCAGACGGGGCGGTTCCTACGCCGTCAGCGCCGGCGCATCCGGGGCGATCTTCGGAGGAATCGGCAGTCTGATGTGGCTGGTGATCAGCGGCCGGTTAGTCCACCGGAGAATGCACGTGAGGCGGATGGCTATTCTTGTGGTGCTGATGGTCGCACAGGGATTTATGGAGGCAGGGACAAACAATATTGCGCATATCGGCGGCCTGGCAGCAGGATTTTTGCTGGCCGTTGTGATGTTTCCGCCGCGGCGAAAAGCCGCAGCCGGTTAAAAGAGGAGGTAATTAAATTGAGAGACGACAACTGTATTTTCTGCAAGATCGCAAACGGAGAGATCCCTTCGGCGACGCTGTATGAGGACGAGGATTTCCGGGTCATTATGGATCTTAACCCGGCCGCAAAAGGCCACAGCCTGATCATTCCCAAGGAGCATGCGGCAAACCTGTTTGAACTGCCGGATGAAATCGCGGCCAAAGTGCTGCCGCTGGCAAAAAAGATCAGCGCGAAGCTGTATGAGGGATTTGGCTGCGACGGGTTCAACGTGGTACAGAATAACGGCGAGTGTGCCGGCCAGACAGTCTTCCATTTCCATACACACTTAATTCCCCGCTATAAAGGAGACACGGTGAGCGTGAAATGGATTCCGGGAAAACTTTCCGAAGAAGACGTGGAGAAGGCGAAGGGATTGTTCTGAAGAATGTGGCAGAGGACGGTTCTCTGCCAGGCTGCCGGCAGTCCGGCAAGCAGACGCAATTCGGGAAATTAGCCCGATGCGTCTGCTTTTTTAGATTATCCAGGGCTTATTTCAAACCGGAGGAACGAAAAAAGCAGACGCATCGGCGTAAAAACCGATGTGCGTCTGCTTTCCGGAGCCGGCAGCGGTCTGCCGCAGTTGTCTTCTGTCACGCCTTTGCATGTTTTTCTATCAATTCGATGATCGTGTCCACGCCGCTTCCGGCATTGCTTTCTTCCATTGCGCTGATATAGGACTGCCGCTCATCGTACAGGCTTATGACCTGCTCGGTCAGTACCTGCGGGGTGATGTCTTCTTCCTGCAGGACTTTTGCAAAGCCCTGCTTTTTGAATGACTCGGCGTTCAGCAGCTGATCGCCGCGGCTGGCCGCTGCAGGCAGCGGGATGAGCAGCATGGGCTTATGCAGCGCCAGAAGTTCGCAGATCACGTTGGCACCGGCCCTGGAGATGACCAGGTCTGAAAGTGCATAAAGATCCGGCAGTTCTTTGCCGATGTATTCATACTGCACATAGCCCGGTGTGCCGGTCAGGGACTCGTCCAGGTTTCCTTTTCCGCAAAGGTGAACGATATCGAATTTGTCCAGCAGCTGAGGCAGGGCACTGCGAACCGCGTTATTTACGGCGACTGAGCCGAGGCTCCCGCCGATGATCATTAAAACGGGCTTTTGCCCCGAAAGGCCGGTGAAAGAGAGTGCAGCGGCGCGGTCTCCCGAAAGAAGTTCCGACCGGATGGGCGATCCGGTAAGGACCGCCTTTTTGGCAGGCAGAAGCGAAAGCGTCTCCGGAAAATTGCAGCAGATCACATCGGCACCGGAGAAGGACAGCTTGTTTGCCAGGCCGGGCGTCATATCAGACTCATGGATGATCACCGGGATGCGAAGCGCATGCGCGGCGCGCACGACCGGAACGGAGACGTAGCCTCCTTTGGAAAAAACGATATCCGGCCTGATCTTCCGAAGCAGTCTTCTTGCCTGTCCGAACCCATGAATCACACGCAGGGGATCGGTAAAATTCTGGAGATCAAAGTAGCGGCGCAGCTTACCGGTAGATATGCCGTAATACGGGACATTCTGCTCCTCGATCAGATCCTTTTCCATCCCCTCATAGGAGCCGATATAGTACAGCTCGTAGCCGCGCTCCCTGAGCTTTCCGAAAAGAGCGATATTAGGTGTGACATGGCCGGCGGTTCCTCCGCCGGTCAGGACGATCTTTTTCATGATTTTCTCTCCTTGACTGGTTTGACGGGCTAAGCAGTGGACTTTTCCCAAATTCTCTTTTATCATGTTCTGAGGGGAAGTGCAAGGTCACAGCACTTTCCTTCTCCCGGATATGACCGCGTAAATCGCGTTCATATAAATTATACCTCCCTGAAAGACGGGAAGAAAAGGAGACAGAAACATGAGAAAACAAAGAAGAACCAGGGTACTTATCCCGGCGCTGGTGCTTGCACTGGCGTTTGGACTGACAGCGCATGCCTCGGAGGGCGGAGCGCAGGCAAAGAAGGAGATCATCGTCTTTGCCGCGGCTTCCATGACCGAGACGCTTACGAAGATCTGCAATCTTTATAAGGAAGTGGACCCGGATGTGTCGGTCATCTGCAATTTCGATTCGTCCGGAACGCTGAAGACACAGATCGAGGAAGGTGCGGACTGCGATATCTTTATTTCTGCTGCCCCCAAGCAGATGGATGGACTGGATATCACCGCACCGGAAGAAGCCAATCCCGACAAGCTTGATTTTGTGGATTCCGATACCCGGCTGGACCTGCTTGAGAATGAAGTGACACTGGTGGTTCCGGAAGGAAATCCGAAGGAGATCAAATCCTTTGACGGACTTGCCGGGGCTTTGAAGGAGGGAAATATCCTGATGGCGATGGGCAACGCTGATGTCCCGGTCGGCCAGTACACGCAGAAGATCCTGGCCTGGTATGACCTCGATGAGGAAGAACTGGCGGCAAACGGCGTACTGACCTACGGAACCAATGTGAAAGAAGTGACCACCCAGGTAGCGGAAGGCAGTGTGGACTGCGGCGTCGTTTACTGCACGGACGCTTTTTCCGCGGGACTGGAAGTGGTGGACAAAGCCACGCCCGAAATGTGCGGACAGGTCATCTATCCGGCAGCCGTGCTGAAGACCGCGGTTTCTCCCGACGAGGCGAAAGCTTTTCTGGAGTACCTTACCGGACCGGAAGCATCCGCTGTTTTTGAAGAGGTAGGCTTTAGCGCCTTGAATAAGTAAACTGCGCCGGGGAGCAGAACGCTCCCCTTTTCAAAAGGAATCTTATGAATATGGATTGGTTTCCGCTTTTGAATTCCCTGCGGATCGCAGCCATCAGCTGTGTGCTGGTGTTTTTCCTGGGGATCTTTTTCGCTTATTACGCAGCTGCCTTTCCCGGGGCAGTCAAGGGCATCCTGGATGTGATCTTTACGCTGCCGATGGTGCTGCCTCCGACGGTCTGCGGCTATTTTCTGCTGAGGATCTTCGGGCTTCGCCGGCCGCTTGGCATATGGCTTGCACAGCATGGGATCCGTTTTGTCATGACATGGCCCGGAGGTGTGCTGGCCGCATCGGTGGTGGCTTTCCCGCTGATGTACCGGACAGCCCGCGGCGCTTTCGAGAGCTTTGACAAGAACCTGGCCTATGCCGGACAGACACTGGGATTGTCCAACACCTATATTTTCTGGCGCATCCGTATGCCTGCCTGCCGCCAGGGGATTTTGGCGGGAGCCGTGCTGGCTTTTGCCCGGGCGCTGGGAGAGTACGGGGCGACCAGCATGCTGATCGGCTATACTCCAGGTCGGACCGCCACCATCTCCACCACGGTCTACCAGCTGTGGAGAACGAATGACGAGCGCGGAGCATTCTTCTGGGTGATGATCAATCTGGCCATCTCTACTGTGGTACTTCTGGCGGTAAACATGCTGGAGCGTCCGCAAAAGAAGGAGGTGCGCCCATGAGCCTGATCGTTGACATCCGAAAAGACCTCGGTGATTTTCACCTGAAGGCCTCCTTTGAAGCCGTAAACGGGATCACCGGCTTGCTTGGCGCGTCCGGGAGCGGCAAAAGCCTGACATTAAAATGTATTGCAGGCATCGAAAGACCGGATGAAGGACACATCGAACTGAACGGGAGAGTACTGTTCGATTCAAGGCAGAAGATCGATCTTCCGCCTCAGAAGCGCAGCGTGGGATATCTTTTCCAGAATTACGCCCTTTTCCCGAATATGACACTCAGGCAGAACATCCTGTGCGGACTGCATCGGGAAAAAGATCGTCAGAAGAAAGAAAAAGCCCTGAAAGACCTGATCTGCATGATGCATCTGGAAGGACTTGAAGACTACAGGCCTCACCAGCTCTCCGGCGGGCAGCAGCAGCGCGGTGCGCTGGCGAGGATCCTGGCCAGCCGCCCCGAGGTGCTTTTGCTGGATGAGCCCTTTTCCTCGCTCGATGCCCATCTGCGGGATTCTTTGAAGATCGAACTGCGGGACCTTCTACTGGGATACGGAAAGGAAGTGCTGATGGTCACGCACAGCCGCGACGAGGCCTATAACATGAGCAGCGTCGTCGGGGTGATGGATGAAGGGCGGCTGCTTGCCATAAAGCCGACAAAAAAGCTTTTTGCCGATCCCGGGAGCGTGGCGGCGGCCAGGATCACGGGCTGCAAGAATATCGCCTCCGCCCGGAAGGTATCCGCATTCGAGGTGGAAGTGCCGGAATGGGGTATCCGGCTGAAGACTTCAAAAGAGATCCGCGACGGACTGAAAGCGGTGGGGCTTAGAGCCCATTATTTCAATGCGGGTGCGCCTCACAACCGTTACCGGGTGATCATGGCTGATGAGATGGAAGAGCCTTTCGAGACGATCATCCGGTTCCGATACGAAAACCAGGCGGAAGGCAGTGCGCCGCTGTGGTGGAGGCTGGGAAAAGACAGAAGACCGGCTGAGTTTCCGGAGGAACTGGGGATTGCGCCGGCGAATGTGCTGCTTCTATACGAATGAAAATTTTCAAACTCAAGCCGGGTAAAGTGTTCAGCATCCACTTTGCCCGGCTTGCATCGTGACATCGTGTCTCAAATTGAAATCTTATAGAAATGTGTGTATAATAAACTCCAAATGTGCACACGGAAGGAGCGACATCATGAAGCTGACTTTTCTCGGAGCCACCCATGAGGTGACCGGCAGTTGTTTTTATCTGGAAGCCTGTGATAAGAAGATCCTGATTGATTACGGCATGGAACAGGGCGTGGATTATTTTGAAAACAAGCCGGTGCCGGTTCCGGCAGATCAGATCGATATGGTGTTCCTGACACATGCACATATTGATCATTCCGGAAAATTGCCCCTTCTGGTAAAAGAGGGATTTCGCGGTCAGATCTTCGCCACGGAGGGGACGGAGAAGCTCTGCTCCATTATGCTGCAGGACAGCGCTCATATCCAGGAGTCCGAGGCAGAGTATAAGACCCGGAAAAGTGTCCGGGCCGGCGGCAAGGAAGCAGAGCCGCTCTATACGGTGGAAGATGCGCTCAATACGATGCGCTGCTTTGTCGGCGTTCCGTATGATAAAACGGTCAGGGTGGACAGCGGCATCACGGTTCGCTTTTTCGATGCCGGCCACCTTTTAGGGTCCGCCTCCATAGAAGTGACCGTTACGGAGGGGGATGTCACGAAGAAGCTTCTTTTCTCCGGCGACATCGGAAATACGGACCAGCCGCTCCTTCGCGATCCGGTCATGCCCAAAGAGGCGGATTATGTGATCATGGAAGCCACCTACGGCACAAGGTTCCATGAAAAACCGGCAGACTACACAACGGAGCTGGCAAAGGTGCTGCAGGAGACTTTTGACCGGGGCGGCAATGTGGTGATCCCCTCCTTTGCGGTGGGCAGGACGCAGGAGATCCTGTACTTTATCCGCCAGATCAAGGAGAAGAACATGGTCACCGGCCATGACGGTTTTGAAGTGTGGGTGGATTCCCCGCTTGCGATCGAGGCTACCGGAGTCTTCCTCGACCGGATGTATGAAGACCTGGACGAGGAAGTCGAAGAGCTTCTGCACAGAGGCGTTAATCCGATCAGCTTCAACGGACTGCGCACCGCAGTTACTGCGGATGAGTCCAAGGCGATCAACGACGATCCCGATCCCAAGGTGATCATTTCCGCAAGCGGCATGTGCGAAGCCGGCCGGATCAGGCATCACCTCAAGCATAACCTGTGGCGTCCCCAGAGCACGGTTCTCTTTGTGGGATACCAGTCCGTGGGCACGCTGGGACGTGCGCTGACGGAAGGCGCCGATAAAGTAAAACTCTTCGGAGAAGAGATCGCGGTGGAAGCACAGATCCTGGTGCTTCCTGGAATCAGCGGCCATGCTGACTGTGCCGGACTGCTCGCATGGGCTGGCGCATTAGAGCGCAGACCCGAAAAAGTCTTCGTGGTGCACAGTGAGGACCAGACAGGCATTGAGTTTTGCGGGAAGCTTAAAGAGAATTTCGGCTACGACGCGGATGCGCCTTATTCCGGGACCGAATTTGATCTGGCAGAGGGAAGATATCTGCTGGAGGCCGAGCCGGTGAGACTCAAGAGCAAGAAAGAAGAGGAAGCCAAAGAAGGCGGCGCCGCGGCGAAAGAGACAGCCTACAAAGCAGAGCTCACGATGGGTGCCTATACGGACGGCGCACCGATCGCTCCGGTCTCTGCCGTCTATGTGCATCTGGTCAGGGCGGCGTCCCGCCTGATGAGACTGGTCGAACGCTATACCGACGGCGGTTCCGCAGACCTGAAGAAATTTACGCGTGAGGTCAATGACCTTTGTGAACGCTGGGAAAGGAAATAGACGATCTTGAACAGAACCGGAACAGACCCCGGAAAAGGAAAGAGAAGAGCTGCGCTGTGCCTGCTGGCACTGATCATCGTCCTGTGCCTGACCGGATGCGGGAGGCTGACAGCGGTGGCGGTCCAGAGCGGACTGGTCGAGAGCCCCTACTATCACCTGGGCGATACGTCATGGGACAACGGAGGGGTGGAGGAATACTGGTTCAACCAGATCCCGAGCGAGATGAACGAGACGTACCGCGAGCTGTACGAGCGTCTGGTGAACAATGAGGATGAAGCCAACATGTACGCCAGGATGGATGCGGACAATTTCTGGAGAATCTACTATGCCGTTCTCGCTGACCATCCGGAGATCTTCTGGCTCGGAGATGTGGATTCCGAGGCCGTTGCCGGCGGAAACACAAGCTATACGGATATTTCGGGCAAGATCGTCAAGTACGCGATGTCGAGCGTGGTCCCGCTTGAAGAACGGGAAAACATGAGGCAGCAGCTCGAGGCGGCCGCCGACGAATGCATCCGGCAGATCCCGGAAGACGCCGGGGATTATGATAAGATCCGGTTCGTATATGATTATCTCGTGGACACGGTGGATTATGACCTGTCCGCTCCTTATAACCAGAACGTCCAGAGCGCGCTGCTTAATCACCGCAGCGTCTGCGCGGGATATTCACGGGCTTTCCAGTATATCCTGCACCGGATGGGGATGTTCTGTACCTATGTGACCGGGACGATCGAGAACGGCGGAGATCACGCCTGGAACATCGTCCGGATAGACGGTCAGTATTACAACGTGGATGTCACCTGGGGCGATCCTCTTTTCGAGGGCGGTCCGCGGGTGGACGGATACCGAAACTACAACTACCTGTGCTGCCCGGACAGCGTTTTGTATAAGACGCATACGCCGAAAGAGGATTTTAACCTGGTGGCGTGCACCGACGACAGCCTTGACTATTATCGGCTGACCGGCCGGTATTATCCGACATTTGATTACGATGAGATCTATCAGGTGCTGATGAACAGCGTCTGGAACGGGGAATCGTCGGTGACCATGAAATTCGGCTCCGCCGAGGCCTACCAAAGCGCCGTATACGAGATGTTCAGCAACGGCATGCTTTATGACGCGACCGCTTACCTGATGGAAATGAACGGTCTCTCCACCTGGCAGTATACCTACCAGACGGATGAGGATTTTAATCTGGTGACAGTCTTCTGGTAAACCGGAAACGGTAATGACGAGAGGTTTGAATATATATGAGAAGCACACTGATCAGAATCAGAAACTTCATACTGCGGGTCCTGTTTTTACTGCTGGTTCTGGTCGTTTCCATTATCATCTTTGAAAACATGATCAACAAGGCTCTTCCCGAGAGCGCGGTGACCATGGAGAATTCTACGTTCCCGACTGTCTGCATGCAGCGCGGGAATGTCAGCTTCAACTGCCTGTACGGATATGCGGACAAGATGGATGTGACCAGGATGCGCGATACGATCACGCCGCTGCAGAGCGACCGCAGCATCGATATCCGGATCCAGACATACTCCGTTAAGGTCGATTCGGTCTCTTACGAGGTGCTGCCCCTGGACGGATCACCGGCTCTGGAGAACACCAAAGTCATCCACATCCGGCAGGAGAGCGACGAGCTGACGGCTACGATCACGCTGCAGAACAAGATGCTGATGAACCGGGAGTACGCCCTGCAGATCCAGCTCACCACCGGCGGGAGAAATATCTATTATTATACAAGAGTCATTCTGGCCGATGCGCTCCACACGGATGATTACCTGAATTTCGTGAGCGGTTTCTATGATAAGACCGTCAATCGTACGGACCTTGGCACCGTCGGAGCCGCCGTGGAACCGGATGAGACGACGGACGAGGATGCCACCCTTGCTCGGATGGATATCCATGACAGCGTGGATACGCTGACCTGGGGCAACCTGTTCCCGACGATCTACTATAAGCCGACTCCGCGCATCTGCGAGATCAACAGCAAGACGGCGTCGCTGACGATGGAATACCGGATCGCCGCGACCGGGGAGAACGGAGTGACGGAGATCTACAACGTCAATGAGTTCTATCGTGTGCGCTTCACCGACAGCCGTGTGTTCCTCCTGAACTTCGAGCGTTCTACGGACGAGGTGTTCAATCCGGATAACAATGTGATCACCGAGCGGGGTGTCCGCCTGGGAATCACCGGCAAGGATGTCAACTTTAAGACCGACGAGAATAACCGGGTCATCGCATTCGTCCAGCAGAATGAACTGTGGTCGTATGAGCGCAGCAGCGGTAAGCTGACCCAGATCTTCAGCTTCCCCCAGAAAGAGAATATGGATCTGAGAGATTTCCATAACGGCTGTGATTTCAGGATCATGAAAGTAGCCGGAAACGGGGATGTATGGTTTGTGATCGCCGGCCGGATGAACCGCGGCGAGCATGAAGGTGAAAACGGGGTCTCCGTTTGTTTCTACGACTCAGCGACAGCGATGACGGAAGAAAAGCTGTTCGTGAAGACGGTCGTTGACCGCGAGATGTTAAGGCGGGATGTTGACGCACTCACCTATGTGACGGATGACGGCGCCTATTTCTACATGCTGCTGGAGCACCAGCTCATCCGGATCCGCATCGCCGACCACCAGATCAAGGTCATGGCAGAGAATATTATCGAAGGCGGGACCGCTTCGTCGACGAGCGGACGCTACTTTGCCTGGATCAGCGGGGACGATCCCTATATGGCCCAGGAGATGTATTTTGTGGACCTGGAAGTCGGTAATATCGAGACGGTTGAAGCTGCGGCGAAAGCAAAGATCCGCCCGGTGTGTTTTATGAGCGAAGACCTGGTCTACGGCCAGGCCTGGGACCAGGATCTGGAACTGGCATCTCTCGAGAGCGGATACTTCCCCATGTACCAGCTGGTGATCCGCAGCGGAGAGGGTGAGATCCTGAAGGAATACACCCCGAAGGGATGCCGCGTGACGAGGGCGGTATTGTCCGACCATATGCTCCGGCTTACGAGAGTGAGGCTCAACGCGGCAAAGACCGGACTTGAGCCTTATACGGATGATGAGATCGTCGATACAGACACCTCGTCTTCCGTGGCGGTGGGTATTGCGACATCCGCTTCGAGCCGCAAGCTCAATGAAGTGTTCCTGCGGACGGGCGGAACGATCTCGGATACGTCCGCCGGACTGGTTCGCAGCAAGATCATACGTCCGTCTTCTTCACGGAGCGTGACGGTCGAACCCGGCGATGATCCGGCATTGCTTTACACGGTATACGCCCACGGCGGCCTGTATGAGATCTTCTACAGGGCGAATGAGGCGGTGGACTGCGCTGACAAGAACGTAGGCACAGCGCTGCTTGCGGCAAAAGATTATCTGTGGGTGAGAGGCCTGGTGCCGGTAACGGCCCAGATTCCTCTGGATAAAGTGCCGTCAGTCTTAAAGGACGGCGCAGCGGATATCAGTCAGATACGCCGGGCCGGTGAGATCCCGCTTGACCTGACCGGGTGCTCACTGGAACAGGTCTTGAATTTTGTCGGCAACGGCAGGGCGGTTGCGGCTATTACCGAAAAGGGTCCGGTAACGATCGTCGGATATGATGAATTCAACACTCACCTGCTCGACCCGGGCGGTGAGGAGTGGTATTATTACGGAATCAACGATTCCACGGAGATGTTCGCCAAGCAGGGCAATCAGTTCTTTGCCTGCGGCTGAGGAGGCTTATATGATCAGACTTTATGAGGGCGGCGCCTGGCTCGTAAACGGGACGCAGCTTATGACAACAGAAGAAATGCTCCGCAACGGTGCGGCCGGAGGAGCGGATATCGAAGAGGGACGAAAAGGGACCATCGCCTGGTCGATCCTGAACGCCCACAATACTTCCGGCAGCATGGATGAGCTCAGGGTCAAATTCGATAAGCTGACCAGCCATGACATCACCTTCGTGGGAATCATCCAGACAGTAAGAGCATCGGGACTGGAACGCTTTCCCGTCCCTTATGTGCTGACAAACTGCCACAATTCTCTGTGCGCGGTCGGCGGGACCATCAACGAGGATGACCATATGTTCGGCCTGTCCGCAGCGAAGCGATACGGCGGTGTGTATGTCCCGCCGCACCAGGCTGTCATTCATCAGTATGCAAGAGAGATGCTCGCCGAGAGCGGCGGAATGATCCTGGGAAGCGACTCCCATACCCGCTACGGAGCCCTGGGCACCATGGCAGTCGGCGAGGGAGGACCTGAGCTGGTCAAGCAGCTTTTAGGCCAGACTTATGATATCAGCCGGCCGGGAGTGGTCGCCGTCTATCTGACCGGAAGACCGGCAAAAGGCGTGGGTCCGCAGGATGTGGCGCTGGCCATCATCGGTGCCGTGTTCAAAAATGAATATGTCAAAAACAAGGTCATGGAATTTGTCGGACCGGGTGTGGAAAACTTAAGCGCCGATTTCAGGATCGGCGTGGATGTCATGACGACCGAGACCACCTGCTTAAGTTCGATCTGGCAGACAGATGAGACTATCCGCGAATTTTATGAGATTCACGGCCGGGAGGGAAGCTATAAAGAACTTAAGCCCGCTGCGGCGGCTTATTACGACGGCTGCGTATATGTGGACCTTGATAAGATCGAGCCCATGATCGCGATGCCCTTCCACCCGAGCAATACCTATACTATCCGGGAGCTGAAAGAGAACCTGGAGGATATCCTGGCAAAAACAGAGGAAGCGGCAAAGATCAGCTTCGGAGAGAAGGTGGACTTTTCCCTCCGCAGCAAGATCCGCGGCGGAAAACTCCTGGTGGACCAGGGAATCATCGCCGGCTGCGCCGGCGGCGGCTTTGAAAATATCTGCGCGGCGGCTGACATCCTGCAGGGCAGGTACATCGGCTCCGACGCGTTTACCTTAAGTGTCTATCCGGCCAGCACGCCGATCTACCGCGAGCTGGCGCTGAACGGACGGCTCGCCTCCCTGATCGAGTCCGGGGCGGTGGTGAAGACCGCTTTTTGCGGACCGTGCTTCGGCGCAGGCGATACGCCGGCCAACAACGCGTTCAGCATCCGCCACTCGACCAGGAACTTCCCCAACCGGGAGGGATCCAAGGTCCAGAGCGGACAGATCGCCTCTGTCGCCTTAATGGACGCCCGTTCTATCGCGGCGACGGCTGCAAACGGCGGTTACCTGACCTCGGCTGCGGAGATGGATGTGGAATACACCGGGCCGGTCTACCACTTTGACAGTAAGATCTATGCCAACCGCGTCTTTGACAGTCACGGAAAAGCTGATCCCGATGTGGAACTGGTCATGGGCCCGAACATTAAAGACTGGCCCGTGATGCAGCCCCTTCCCGAGAACCTGCTGCTGAAGGTGGTCAGTGAGATCCACGATCCGGTGACCACGACCGATGAGCTGATTCCGTCCGGAGAGACCAGTTCGTACCGTTCCAATCCGCTCGGACTGGCCGAGTTTGCGCTTTCACGGAAAGATCCGGCTTACGTCGGGGAAGCCAAGAAGGTGCAGCTGGCCCAGAAAGCCATCGAGAACGGCGAGGATCCCGCGGCGGCTTTGCCGGAAGCGGGGCCGGTGCTTGAGGCAGTCAAGGCTGCCTGCCCGCAGGCGGTACCGTCCGGGAAAGCTGACGGAAAAACACCCGGGGCGCTGGGAATCGGCAGCGTGATCTATGCGGTGAAGCCCGGAGACGGATCTGCCAGGGAGCAGGCCGCTTCGTGCCAGAAAGTTCTGGGCGGCTGGGCCAACATCGCCGGCGAGTATGCTACCAAGCGTTACCGTTCCAACCTGATCAACTGGGGAATGCTGCCGCTGACGTGCAGTGCGGGGGCAGATGACCTTCCGTTCCGGAAAGGAGACTGGCTGCTTCTGCCGGGGATCCGCGCTGTACTGGCGGAGGGACGAATGCCGCAGGCCTATGTGATCAGGGACGGAAACCTGATAGAAACGGAGCTGACAATAGGAGCGCTTACAGAGGATGAACGGCAGATCATCCTTGACGGGTGCCTGATCAACTATAACAGACAGGAGTGATGGACCATGGAAAAGAATAAATATTATATTACGACAGCCATTGCCTATGCGTCGGGCAAACCGCATATCGGCAATACCTATGAGATCGTGCTGGCGGATGCCATTGCCAGGTTCCGCAGAGCGGAAGGGTATGATGTGTTCTTCCAGACCGGAACCGACGAGCACGGTCAGAAGATCGAACAGAAAGCCGCCGATAAGGGAGTTACGCCGAAGGAATTCGTGGATGAGGCCGCCGGCGAGATCAAACGGATCTGGGACCTGATGAACACGTCCTACGACAAGTTTATCCGCACGACTGATGCCGATCATGAGAAACAGGTGCAGAAGATCTTCCGCAAGCTCTATGATCAGGGCGATATCTATAAAGGAAGCTATGAGGGCTGGTACTGTACGCCCGATGAATCTTTCTGGACCGAATCCCAGCTGGTGGACGGAAAGTGCCCGGACTGCGGACGCCCCGTGGTGCGCGCTTCCGAGGAAGCCTACTTCTTTAAAATGAGCAAATATGCCGACCGCCTGATCGAGCATATCAACAGCCATCCGGAATTTATCCAGCCCGTTTCCAGGAAGAATGAGATGATGAACAACTTCCTGCTGCCGGGCCTGCAGGATCTGTGCGTTTCCCGCTCCTCGTTCAAGTGGGGCATTCCCGTGGACTTCGATGAGCGCCACGTGGTCTATGTGTGGCTTGACGCGCTGACCAACTACATCACCGGAATCGGCTATGACTGCGGCGGAGAGGGATCGGACCTGTTCAAAAAGAACTGGCCGGCTGACCTTCACCTGATCGGCAAGGACATCATCCGCTTCCATACGATCTACTGGCCCATCTTCCTGATGGCGCTTGACCTGCCGCTCCCGAAACAGGTCTTCGGACATCCGTGGCTGCTGCAGGGCGACGGCAAGATGAGCAAATCCAGGGGCAACGTACTCTACGCGGATGACCTGGTGGACTTTTTCGGTGTGGACGCTGTGCGCTATTTTGTGCTTCATGAGATGCCCTTCGAAAATGACGGCGTGATCTCCTGGGAGCTGATGGTGGAGAGGCTCAACTCCGACCTGGCCAACACGCTGGGCAACCTGGTAAACCGCACCATCTCGATGACCAACAAGTATTTCGGCGGCGAGGTGAGAAACAGCGGCGTTTCCGAAGAGGTGGACGAGGACCTGAAGGCGGTTGTGCTCGCGGCTCCCGAAAAGGTGACTGCTGCCATGGCGAAGCTGCGCGTGGCTGATGCCCTGACAGAGATCTTTACCCTGTTCAAACGCTGCAACAAATATATTGACGAGACCATGCCCTGGGCTCTGGCCAAGGATGAGGCGAAAAAAGACCGCCTCGCCCAGGTGCTCTACAACCTGACCGAATCCATCTGCATCGGCGCAGAGCTTCTCGAATCCTTTATGCCCGAGACTGCTCAGAGGATCTTCTCGCAGCTGAACGCATCGCCCAGAGGGCTTGATAAGATGGATACCTTCGGCCTGTATCCGGACGGGAACCATGTCACCGAAAAGAGTGAGATCCTCTTTGCAAGACTCGATGTGAACGAGGTCATGGAGAAGGTGAACGCAATGTACGGTGCTCCGGAAGAAGCTCCGGCAGAAGAGGAAGCTTCGAAGGAGGATGAGATCCATCTCGAAGCGAAGGAAGAGATCACCATCGACGACTTTGCAAAACTGCAGTTCGCGGTGGGCGAGATCATTGCCTGCGAGGAAGTCAAGAAGTCCCGCAAGCTGCTCTGCTCACAGGTGAAGATCGGCGACCAGGTAAGACAGATCGTTTCGGGAATCAAGGGAAGCTATTCCGCTGAGGAGATGGTCGGCAAGAAGGTCATGGTCGTGACCAACTTAAAGAGCGCGAAGCTGGCCGGCATCCTCTCCGAGGGAATGATCCTGTGCGCAGAGGCTCCTGACGGGACGCTGGCAGTGATGACGCCTGAGAAGGATATGCCCTCCGGCGCGGAGATCTGCTGATGTTTGATATTTTTGATACGCACGCCCATTACGACGATGAGGCATTTGACGAAGACCGGGAAGAGATTCTTGCCGGCCTTCCCTCTAAAGGTGTGCGTTTTGCGGTCAATGTAGGGGCGTCGCTGGAAGGCGCGAGAAAAAGCGCCGCTTACGCCGCCTCTTATGACTATATTTACTCCGCGGCCGGACTTCATCCCGACGATATCGGCCAGCTGAGCGAGGAATCCTTTGAGGAGATCCGCTCGATGGCGAAAGAGGCAAAGTGCATGGCGATCGGGGAGATCGGCCTGGACTACCACTGGATGGTGAGGCCGCGCGAGGAGCAGAAAGCCGGGTTTATCCGGTTTCTGGAACTGGCTAAGGAGTTGGATAAGCCGATCAATGTCCATTCCCGGGACAGCCATCAGGACTGTTTTGACATCATCAAAGCCCATCACGCCGGGACGAGCGGCGGGATCATCCACTGCTTTTCCGGTTCCGCCGAGCTGGCAAAGGAGTATGTGAAGCTCGGGTATTATATCGGTATCGGCGGAGTGGCTACTTTCAAAAACGCGAAGACGCTCCCGGAGGTCATCCGGCTGATCCCGCTTGAGAGGATCGTGACGGAGACGGACTGCCCCTACCTGGCGCCGGTCCCGTTTCGCGGAAAGCGAAACGACTCATCCAAGATCAGCTATGTCATTGAAGCGATCGCGCAAATTCGGGGGACGGACTCTGAAGAGACCGCCCGGATTCTTTTTGAGAACGCGATGCGCGTCTACCGGTTAAAGTAATCATTTGCAGAAACAGGAAACAAAGCATGACGGAAAACCTGGCAAATCCCAAAAACACCATTGAGATCATCCAAAAGCATGAGTTCACCTTCCAGAAACGGTTCGGGCAGAACTTCCTGATCGACGGCCATGTGCCGGAGAAGATCGTGGCGGCGGCCGGAATCGGGAAAGAGGACACCGTGCTGGAGATCGGTCCCGGCATCGGAACGCTGACGCAGTACCTTGCCCGTGAGGCGGGTCATGTGGTGGCTGTTGAGATCGACCGGATGCTGATCCCCATCCTGGAGGAGACGCTGGAAGGATATTCCAACGTAACGGTGATCAACGAGGATATCATGAAATGCAGCCTGAAAGAGCTGTGCGATAAATATAACGGCGGGCGTCCGATGAAGGTCGTCGCCAACCTGCCGTATTATATTACGACGCCCGTGGTGATGGCCCTTCTGGAAAGCCGCGCACCGATCAGGTCGATCACGGTGATGGTCCAGAAGGAAGTTGCCGATCGGATGAAGGCCGGCCCGGGCACTAAGGATTACGGAGCCCTCTCCCTTGCGGTCAGGTATCACTCCAGGGCGAAGATCGTCGCTGAGGTGCCGCCTAATTGTTTCATGCCGCGGCCCAAAGTGGGAAGCGCCGTGATCCATCTGGACTGTGAAGGCGTGGAGCTCCTCCCCGAAGAGGAGGAGAAAAAACTGTTCGCGCTGATCAAAGCGGCGTTCGGACAGCGCCGCAAGACCCTCGCCAACGCTATTGCCAACAGCGGGGCGCTCCCCTATGACCGGGAGACGGTGACCGCGGCGCTCGAAAGGCTGGGATTAAAGCCGACCGTGCGGGGAGAAGCACTTGAACTGGAACAGTTTGAAGCGCTCGCGCGGGAACTGGACAGGAGGAACTGAAGTATGGCAAAAGCAGAGCACTTTACCTATCCGTCTGTGGATGGAAAAACACAGATCCATGCGATGAGATGGAGACCGGAAGGTACGCCGGCCGCCATCGTGCAGATCGTGCATGGCATGCTGGAGTTTGTGGAGAGATACGGAGATTTCGCTTCTTATCTGGCGGACCGGGGCTTTCTGGTAGTCGGAAACGACCATCTCGGACACGGCGATTCGATCACCTGCGAGGAAGCAAGGGGCTATTTCGCCGATAAGACGCCGGACCGCTGCGTTCTCCAGGATATGCGGGAGCTGCAGCGCCTGACAGAGAACGAATATCCCCATGTCCCCTATTTTATGCTCGGACACAGCATGGGTTCCTTCCTGGCCCGCTATTACCTGTGCGTTTACGGAAAGCACCTGGACGGCGCGATCATCAGCGGAACTGGACATCATCCCTCCTTCGAGGCATCATTCGGCATGTTCCTTTGCAAACAGATCGCAAAACGCAAAGGATGGCATTACAGAAGTTCCTTCGTGAACAAGATCGCCATGGGCAACATGAACAAACGCTTTGAACCGGCCAGGACACCCTGCGACTGGCTCACCCGCGACCAGGCAGTTGTCGATGCCTATATAGCCGACCCGAGGACCCGCTTCGTGTTCACGCTCAACGCCTACTACGGGATGTTCCATATGCTTCACTTTATCGCGGACATGGGCAACCTGAAAAAGATGCCCGCATCCCTGCCGGTGCTGTTCATCGCCGGGGAGCTCGATCCGGTGGGCAATTTCGGAGCCGGCGTCAAAAAAGTGCTGGCTGAGTTTTCCTCCGCGGGAATGAAAGACGTGCAGTGCCGCATCTATCCCAATGACCGGCATGAGGTGCTCAACGAACTGGATAAAGAAGATGTGTATCATGATGTCGAGAAATGGCTGAAAGCCCATATCGGAAAGGAGAGAGGTCTGGCATGAAAGGTTTCTTCAATATGGACAGCCCGTTTTTCGTGTTCCTGTCCAGAGTGGCTGACCTGATGATCCTGAACCTGCTGTTCATCGTCTGCTGCATTCCCGTCTTCACCATCGGAGCGGCCTGCACGGCCCTCTCTTATGTGACCCTCAAACAGGCGGAACAGGTGGACGGTTACATCGTGCGCGGTTTTTTCCACGCATTCAAACAGAATTTCAAGCAGGCCACCCTGATCTGGCTGATCATGCTTTTCATGCTGATCGTTCTGATCATGGATTTCATGCTTACCGGCGGGGTCAATGCCCTGCCAGGCAGTGCCAACAGCATCATGCGCGTTCTGCTCTATATCGGCTTCGCCTTCTGGATCATGGTATTCCTTTACGTATTCCCGCTTCTGGCGAGATTTGAGAATACCGTATTCGGAACCATTCGCAACGCAATTCTGATCAGCTTTGCAAATGCGCCAAAGACGCTGCTGATGATGGCTGTGATCGTTCTGGCTATCGTCGCCTCCTTCTGGTCAGGCATGACCATTGCCTGGTCCATACTGGTGTGGTTCATGGTGGGCTTTTCTCTGCTCTCGTACATCAACAGCCTGCTGCAGGTGAAGATCATACACCGGTTCATGCCGGAAGAGGAAGAAGAGATCGTCTCCGACCTTGACTGGAGAGCGCCCGAACCGCCGAAGGATGTCGCCGCGGCGCGCACACAGGAAGTGACACCCATACCGTGAGTAACGCCGGT
>JBGUOI010000228.1:0-5531 GCA_045118075.1 Porcincola sp.
ATAAAGGCAATGAGACAGGAGCAAGATCCTCTATAGCTGCATTCAGGACGGTCATTATTCCTCCGTCTGCCGTGAAGATCAAACTTCGCTCGGAACTGAAATCACAGGTCAATTTTGCATGGACGAAGAGCACACCGGCTCAGTATTATGAGCTTTGGCGGAAGATTCCCGAAAAAGAGAAAAAGGCCAGACTGATCAACGGCAACGTAAAACAGCGCTATATCAACATGAGCCATCTCAAAGCCGGGGTCACCTATGTCTTTTACGTCAGAGGAGTGAGAGAGTATAAGGGCAAAAAATACTACGGTCCGTTCGACAGCGTAACGTTAACGCCCTACATTCCCGAGCTTGAAAAGAAAATGGCCAACCAGATCAACACCGGCTATGCGTACTACGGCGGCAGCAATCCCAACCGGAATTATACGCGTGCCCAGCTCGAAGCCTATGTCAATGCCAACAATGACGGCGTTCCCTACGGCAGTGCCAACAATTACCTGATCTGGTGCAACACGAACAATTATCACGTATATATCTTTACCAATAAAAACAGGCCTCGCGGAAGATGGACACTGCTTTACAGCACTCCGTGCATCATCGGCCGTTCCGCACATAACACGCCGCGCGGTTTCTTCAGCTTCCATGGCAGGAATGCATACCACAGCTACGGCAGTTATCATTCCGAGTACATCTCTTATTTCACGGGAGTGGGAACAAACGCTGTTCACTCCCTGCTGTATCCGATGCAGAGTGATAATCTCGGAGCCGGTTATATGGCTTCCGGCGGCTGTGTAAGGGTGCCGCGCAAATATGCCAAGTTCATCTATGACAACTGCCAGGGCTCAACATTTATCGTTCGCTGATCTCTAAAAAACAATGTTATTTATCACACTTATTATTCTGATTATTGTATGCCCGGCGCTTACCGCGCTGGGCATTACCATCGCAAAAGGACGTAGGACTTCCCGTCTTCCCGACAGGCCGGAGGGGGGAAGAACGGAGCAGTATGCCCGAAAACTGCGGGATATGATCCGTTGTGACACTGTCTCCTCGGAAGAACCGGATGATGCTGAAAAACAGCGATTTATCGTCTTCCACCAGGTTCTTGAGAGACTTTTTCCGCTTGTTCACCGACAACTGGAAGTGACCGACCTTGACGGAAATCTTTTATATTACTGGAAAGGGAAGAAGAGTGATCGTCCGATCCTTCTGATGAGCCATCAGGATGTCGTTCCGGTTTCGGGATCCTGGCGTTATCCGCCTTTTTCCGGGACGATCAGTGACGGACGGATATGGGGCAGAGGAGCCTGCGATACCAAGTGTTCACTGATGGGATTTTTACAGGCGGCTGAGGAACTGCTTGAAGAAGGGTTTATTCCGGAGCAGGATATTTATCTTGCAAGCTCAAGAACAGAAGAAGTGGGAGGCGACGGAGCTCCGTCTATCGTACGTGAGCTCAAAAGCAGAGGCGTCAGGCTCCGGATGGTCTGCGATGAAGGCGGCGGCATCCAGGATGCCCCGATTCCCGGAATCAAGGCTCCCATCGCCATGATCGGAGTCCAGGAGAAAGGAGTCGCCGATATCACGTTCTGTTCCAGAGGAAATGGCGGTCATGCTCACACACCCCCAAAACACAACCCGGTTGAAGACCTGGCTGCCTTTATCTGCAGTATGAAAAAGCGGCCTCCCTTCAGAAGCCGCCTGACGCCTCCGGTTCGCTTAATGCTTGAAAAAGTGGCTCCGTATGCGGATTTCCCGATACGGATGGTCCTGTCGAACCTGTGGCTGTTCGCGCCGCTCGTGGAACTTGTCACTCCGAAAATTTCCCCCGATGCAGCTTCTATGTTAAAAACCACCTGTGCATTTACGCGAATGCAGGGAGAGGAAGCCTTTAATGTAATTCCAGTCAAAGCCACAATAGGCGCCAACATGCGTTTTATCCCGCACCAGCCGATGGAAGAGAGCCTGCGGATACTGGAAAAGAGAGCTGCTGAATTCGGTGTTGAGATCGAGTCGGTCCACGGAAATGACTGCACCGGATGCGCTGATATAGGCTCGGAATCCTTCGGTCTTATCAAATCAGCGCTTCAGGAGACATTCCCGGAACTGGGATGGGCTCCCTATATCCTGACAGGTGCGACCGATGCCCGGTTTTTCGATGAGATCTGTGACCAGATCTTTCGGTTTGCCCCTGTCGAATACGGAACGGAGCAGAAGAAGGGTATCCATGGAATCGATGAAAACCTGGAATATGGCTGTCTTGCCGGCTGCGTGGATTTCTACAAAAATCTGGTAAAACTAACCAATTAAACAGCAGACAAAACACTGTTCCGTCATACTTCGATCCGGAACGGCCTTACACATACACCCGCTGCGTTTCTAAGATCTGTTTCACAATAATCGCGGCAGGCGTAGGAGACCGTTACCGGATCATTTTTACTGTCATCGTCGTTGAATGTAAGTATCACTTTTTCGCTGCAGATACTGCATTCTTTCAAAGTCAGCGGCTGACTGCCTCTTTTCAGTTCAAATCCCCACTCGGGATGACCTTCGCTGGAGAGAGAAGAGCCGGTGTCTTCAAAGGAGATCGTGATCCGGTTTCCATCCCTGAAAGCTTCGTTCACCGAGGGCGGATCGGCGGCCACATCAAAGCCGTATACATGGCGCAGGGCAAGAAGAGCCAGACGCCGGCCGACTTCCATCTTGAATTTGGGATGGATATCCTCATAAGAGCCTATATCCATGATCGAAGTCATAAAGGCATTCCTGATCAGGCGTGCTGCTTTTTCCTGAGATTCTCTGACTTGTGCATAGTGATCGCCCGTGCATTCAAGCCACTTTCCGAAAGGAGTTTCCCATTCAAATCCATGCCGGGGATCGCTTTCAAAGGCGAGTGCCTCCAGGCTTTTTTCTTTCAGTTCTTCAGGGGTAAATAAAGAGAGCGCTTCTTCATATTCCCGATTAAAGACATCAAGCTCACCTGTCAGGGAAGCTTCATCCATCCAGGCACAGGCAGGAGTTCCGCCCCAGCTGCAGCCGATCACGCCTACGGGGATACCGGTATTTTGCCTGATATGATGGGCAAAAGCAAAACCGGGTGCCGAAAACAGCTGCCAGGAATCCTTATCATCAGCCGTAAACCAGTATCCAATGCCTTCCAGATCCTTTTTCTGGCCTTCGAAAGCGATCCTGGGCACATTGAACATCCTGATCTGCGGATCGCTTTGCCATTTCCTGGTACGGTTCCAGTCGGCATCATATTTCAGGAAATATTCCATGTTCGACTGACCGGCAGCGATCCAGATATCTCCGATTAAGATATCACGGATGACCAGGATAGGGCAGGCCTCATCATCGGCAAAGAATTCCATGTCAAACGGACCGGTCTCATTGAGCGGAGGAAATTCACAGGTGAAACATCCGTCAACAATATCCGTGCTGACACATTCACCAGCAAAACGCATGCTGACTTTTTTTATGTCTTTAGCATGACCTTTAAAGATGATCGGTTTTCCCCGCTGAAGCATCATGTGGTCCGAATAGACCGGCGGAAGTGAGATGGAAGGCATTTTGAAGCTACTTTCTGAATACTTACCTGATACATCTATACGTGAAACACATGTTTATCAAATAGATATTGCCATTTTCAGGCCGATCATGTTATCATGATCATACAGCCGATGCTGCATGGCCGGCTTTATTTTAATACGTCTACCATAGTTTTCATATTCTGTTTTCATTTATAAGGAAGGTTTTTGTTTTATGGCTGACAATAATTCTTCTGCGGAAAATACACTCCGCAATATGTCCGGCCGTGCCCAGACATATCATGACCAGAAAGACATTCAGAATATTCTCCAGCTTCGTGAAGTCCTTAAAACGATGCCCAGGTTCTCCAAGGCTTATTTCCGTGCCATTGAACCGACCACGTCCACCAGGACCCGGCTTTCTTATGCCTACGATGTACGGACATTTTTCCGGTTCCTTCAGGAGGAAAACCCGATCTTCAAGAACACGGACATTGTTGATTGGCCGATCGAACTGCTTGACCGCCTGGAAGCTTCTGATATTGAGGAATATCAGGAATTTTTGAAGGTCTATGACATTGACAAAAAAATGACAGGCGCATCTCGCGAAGTCAGCCGGGTAACAAACGGTGAAAAGGGACTTAAACGCAAAATGTCGGCGATCAGGAGCTTTTTTGCCTATTACTATAAGCGCCAGATGATCAAGAGAAATCCTACCGTCCTGGTAGATATGCCCAAGCTTCATGAAAAAGCCATTGTGCGTCTTGATGATGATGAAACGGCTGCGCTGCTTGATTATATCGAGCACGGCGGCGATAAACTGACCGGCCAGAAGAAAATGTATTATGAAAAGACCCGTCTTCGGGACCTGGCTATCGTTACGCTGCTTTTAGGTACGGGAATCCGCGTTTCTGAGTGTGTCGGACTTGATGTGCAGGATATTGACTTCAGAAATAACGGAATAAGGGTCGTCCGCAAGGGAGGATCCGAGATGGTCGTCTATTTCGGTGATGAAGTTGAGAAAGCGCTGATCGACTACCTGGAAGTACGCGACGGGATCACTCCGCTTGCCGGACATGAGAATGCTCTCTTCTATTCCACCCAGCGAAAAAGAATGGGTGTCCAGGCAGTCGAAAACATGGTCAAAAAATATGCAAGGGAGGTGACCACCCAAAAGAAGATCACCCCCCACAAATTAAGAAGCACCTACGGCACCGCGCTTTACCGAAATACCGGCGATATTTACCTGGTAGCGGATGTTCTCGGACATAAGGACGTCAATACGACCAGGCGTCATAACGCCGCGATGGACGATGACCGCAGAAGAAGCGCCGCCAGGGCTGTCCGTCTGAGGGAGGATAATCCCTGACCGGCGCCAGGCTGCTCAGTCGATTCTTGCAAAGACCCTGATCGCCGAAGCAACATTTTCCTGCATGGCCGCCCTGGCTGCCACTGACATCTCTGTAAAAAAGATGGGAGATCCGGCGGGAATACTCTCAACACGGGACCAGGCTGCACTTCCGGCTGCTTTATCCATATAAGTGAAATAGTTGATCTTTCTAACACCGGCATCCACTGCATTATGGAAATCTTCACGGCTTACACCGGAACCGCCGTGCATGACGACAGGGATCTGACCGGCTTTCGCGCGGACATTCCTGACCACATCGAAGTCCAGTTTCGGCTTGGTCAGATAGATCCCATGGGTAGTGCCGAAAGAACACGCAAGGGCATCGATTCCGGTTTCATTGACAAAAAGGGATGCCTGGTCAGGATCGGTATAGATCTTGGTTTCATCTTCTCCTGCGTGGGAGTCCGGGCCGCCCATCTCTCTTCTTCCCATGCTTCCGAGTTCTGCCTCTACACCGGCTCCGTATTGATGTGCCATCTCCACGGCTTTTCTGGTATTGGCTGCGTTCTCTTCATAGGGAAGCGTGGATCCGTCATACATGATTCCCGTAAATCCGATTTTAAGTGCAGTTTCAAGGTATTCAAGCGTCTCGCCGT
>JBGUOI010000229.1:0-12933 GCA_045118075.1 Porcincola sp.
GCGAGTCAGTGCTTACGCCGTTGGGTCCAACTTGCAAAAAAAGGGGCCGCAGGCCCCAATTTCGCAGGCGTTAGGCCCCAGGGCAAGTTGTGGCTTACGCCGTTGGGGTCCAACTTGCTGAAAAAATAGGCCGCAGGCCCCAATTTCGCGGGCGTTAGGCCCCAGGGCAAGTCAGTGCTTACGCCGGTGGGTCCAACTTGCTAAAAAAAGGGCCGCAGGCCCCAATTTCGCAGGCGTTAGACCCCAGGGCAGGTCAGTGCTTACGCCGTTGGGGTCTAACTTGCAAAAAAATGGGGCCGCAGGCCCCAATTTCGCGGGCGTTAGGCCCCAAGGCAAGTCAGCGCTTACGCCGTTGGGGTCTAACTTGCAAAAATTTGGGGCCGGGCGGACCCTTCAAGGTTTATTTAAGGTTCCCTCCTTATACTCGCATCATCGACAGAACAAAAACACAGGAGGATAGAAAGAAACCATGAGAAAAAAAAGATATGCTTTTATGTTGACAGCAGCGATGCTGGCAGGAGTTATGACAACTACGGCACTGGCGGAGAGCGCTGAGTCAAGTGACAACACAATCGTAAGTGAGCAGCAGATGCCCGGTGGGGAAGAAACCGGGGAAAGACCTCAGATGCCTGAAGGCCAGCCGCCGGAGTTTGACGGCGAGATGCCGCCGATGGACGAAAACGGCCAGCCGCCGGAAGGCGCCCCTGGCCAAGGTGCCCCGGGTGAAGGCGGTCCGGGCCAGGGCGGCCCCGGAGAGATGGGAGGCCAGGGCGGTCCGGAAGGTATGCCGGGCATGGGAGGCCCCGGTTCTTCTGCTGATATTGAGTACCAGGCAGCAAACGAACTTGCCGGAGACAGTGAGGGTGAAACATTTGCGTCGGATACAGCCGATGAAAGTTCGGTGATCGTTTCCGGTGACACGGCTTCCATGACAGGAGCACAGGTAACAAAGACCGGCGACTCCGACGGGGAGAATGCTGATTTTTACGGCGTTAATGCCGCAATCCTGGCGAAGGATGGAGCGGACCTTACGATTACAGACACGCAGATCACGACGGACGGCACACACGCAAACGGTATATTCTCTTATGGAGAAGGGACCGTTGTTACTGTCAGTGATACTGACATTGTTACGACCGGAAATAATTCGGGCGGCCTGATGACGACCGGTGGGGCAGCGATGGATGCAAGCCGCGTGACGATTGATACTTCCGGAAACTCATCGGCCGCGATCCGAAGCGACAGAGGCGGCGGTGTTGTGACGGTAGCTGACAGCAGTGCGTCTGCCCATGGAGTCGGTTCTCCGGCTATTTATTCTACGGCAGATATTACCGTGACGAATTCTGTTCTTGAAGCCACGAATTCGGAAGCCGTCGTGATCGAAGGCGGAAACAGCGTGACGCTTGAAAATGTGGAGATCTCCGGAAATAACGCCGAGCTGAACGGGCAGTCCACGGTGAACACCAATGTGCTGATCTACCAGTCCATGTCGGGCGATGCCTCAGAGGGAAATTCTACCTTTACGATGAACGGCGGGAAAATGACATCGAATATTGGCGATATGTTCCACGTGACGAACGTGACGACTACGATCAACCTTGAAAATGTGGAGTTTACTTATTCTGACGGGGCGTTTTTAAGTGCGGCGGCCGACTCCTGGGGAAATTCCGGCAGCAACGGAGGCAATGTTGCCCTGAATCTGAAATCTCAGTCGATCGAAGGTGATATTACGGTGGATGAGATCTCGTCGGTCACGCTTGATCTGTCTGAAGGTTCAAGTTTTACTGGAGCAGTAGATGCACAGGGAACCGTGTCCGTAACGCTTGATGAGACTTCTTCCTGGAAACTGACCGGTGACAGCAGTGTATCCGAGATCAATGGCAGCACTGAAAATATCGATCTTAATGGATATGTTCTTTATGTTAACGGGGAGGCATGGCAGTAAGTTCCCGGGGAATTCCGAACTTCCCGTCTTCATTTTCAACGATAAAGACCGCGCAGTTGCCGATATATTTTGACCACCAGCTGCCGTTTGAGTCCGGGGTCAGGTATTCGAGCATCCCTTTCATGGCGATGGCGTGAGTCGAGATCAGGATATTTCCGGAAAGCGGCCGGATTTCTTCCAGAAAGTCACCGGTGCGGGAGACGACGCAGGGCAGCGGTTCCATGCCTTCCGGTGCCTGGTGATGAACAAAATCCCGGAAGAAATGAAGCAGTTCTGGGGCGGGATCTGTCAGGTCCGCCCCTTCATAAGGTCCATAATCCATCTCAATGAGCCGGTCATCAATGACCGGCTCTTTTTCCGGTACCGCAATTCGGGCAGTTTGTACTGCCCGAACAAGCGGACTGGTAAACACATGAGAAAATGTGATCCCCTTCAGCATTTCCGCGGCTTTGTGCGCCTGCCGGATGCCTTCTTCGTTGAGCGGGCAGTCGCTTCGCCCCTGGAGGACGTTTGCTTTGTTCAGCTGCGTTTTTCCGTGGCGGATGATGTAGATCATTTTCCTGCTATCCTCTTTGATGGTTTTCGTCTTTTAGAGCATGTCATTCTTTGTGATCAATTATATCATTAATTCATCAATTATATATGTGAGATATGGTAGAATTAAAGGAGCATGGAGACATTTTTCGTTGTAGGCAAAGAGAGGGCAGTCATGAGAGAGCAGGGTGTTCAGGAAAAGTATCTGGAATTGATCGATAAAGTCAACCGGGAAGGTTTTTATAAACCGGCATGGAATTCGTTTTCGAAGGCGCCGGTGCCGGAATGGTTTGACAAAAGCCGCCTGGGGATCTTTATTCACTGGGGCGTATACAGTGTACCGGCCTATGCGAATGAGTGGTATTCGAGGACGATGTATATTCAGGGAACGGATGAGTTTGATCATCATGTGAAGACTTACGGACCTCATAAGAAATTCGGGTACAAGGACTTTATTCCCATGTTTAAGGCTGAGTATTTTGACCCGGAAGAGTGGATCGGTCTTTTTAAGGAAGCCGGGGCCGGATATGTGATGCCGGTCGCGGAGCATCATGACGGATTCCAGATGTACGAAAGCTCTCTGAGTGACTGGAATGCAAAGGAGATGGGACCAAAGCGGAATGTGCTGGGCGAGCTGAAAGCATCGGCTGAAAAAGCGGGAATGGTTTTCGGAACCTCCTCTCACCGGGCGGAGCACTGGTTCTTTATGGGACATGGGAAGGAATTCGACAGCGATATCAAAGAACCGCTCAGGCAGGGAGACTTTTACTGGCCGGCTATGCCGGAACCGGCGTTTGAGGACTGGGACAGCACGCCTTTTCCCACGCAGGAATACCTGGATGACTGGATGGCGCGCACGGCGGAGCTGATCGTTTCCTACAGGCCGCGTCTGCTTTACTTTGACTGGTGGATCCAGCACAGGGCTTTTGAAGAGCCGCTCAGGAAGATCGCGGCGTTCTACTACAACATGGGCCTGTCGTGGGGAACGGATGTCATGATCTGTTATAAACACGATGCGATGGCTTTCGGCAGCGGAATTCCCGAGGTAGAGAGGGGAGGGTTCAAAGAGCCGAAGCCGTTCCGGTGGCAGACAGATACCGCAGCCGCCAACATTTCGTGGTGTTATACGGAAAGCCTGGATTATAAGACAGGGAGGGAGATCATCATCACCCTCGCGGACACGGTGAGCAAGAACGGCAACCTGCTGCTCAATATCGGGCCAAGGGCGGACGGGACGATTCCCGAAGGAGACCGGAAGATCCTTGAGGAGATCGGAGCGTGGATGAAGGTCAACAAAGAAGCGATCAACGGAACCGCTCCGTGGCGGGTCTCGACGGAAGGAGACGGAAACATTGAGGACGGCTCATTCAGGGAAAAAAAGGTGGAATACACCTGCAGGGATTACCGCTTTACCTGCAGGGAAGGAAGTGTCTATGCCATCTGCCTGGCCTGCCCGGAGGACGGGAATTTCCTTATCAGAAGCTTTGCCTCGTCCCCGGATCCTTCTTCCATCACGGCAAACCACGCGCCGTTCCACGGGGTGGTGCGGCAGGTGGATGTGCTGGGCTTTGGGGGAGAGATCCTCTGGCGCAGGGATCCGGATGGACTTCATGTGAAGGCGCCGGGACTTAAGAGCGGTTATCCGGTCGTGATCCGGATCCGGTAATCACACAGACTCTCTTTCGATCAGCTTCGTCGGAAACAGGATGCGGCGCGGAAGAGAGTCTTCTCCTTCTATGCGCGCAAGGAGTGTCCTGGCGGCGTAGGCGCCCATCGCCTCAGCGGGGATCTCGAGTGTGGTGAGCGGCGGGTTGGAGTAGCGTGACATTTCCAGGTTGGTCAGACCCATCACGGCTACGCGTCCGGGCACCGGAATATTCATCAGGGAGAGCGCACGCAGCGCGGCCAGCGCCATCAGGTCACTGGAAACGAAAAATGCCTCAGGCATGTTTTTTTCGCCGAGCTCTCTCAGAAGCCGCACACAGGTGGCATCGTTCCAGCGGCAATCGAGGATGTGCTTTTCCCGGATGGGGAGCTTCAGGTCATTCATAGCGTTTTGGTAGCCATGGAATCTCCGGCAGCGCTTCATGGGGATCTCCCCCTCCGGGCCTCCTATAAATCCGATCCTCCGGTACCCTTTGTCATACAGATAGCGGATGGCAGTCTCAACAGACTGCACATGGTCATATTCAATGTTGTCGATCTGATAAAAACCGGTGTCGATACCGACGACATGCGGAACCTTTGAGAGCGCGTACTGAAAAGAAGCATTGCCGACATGGGACATCAGCACCAGGCCGTCCAGCTGCTCCGAGAATGTCCGCAGAAGTACTTCGCTGTTTTCAAGCTCGTTCCAGGTTCTCACAAAGACAACTTCCGCGCGGTTTTTGACAAGATAGTTCTCCATGCCGGACAGGAGAGAAAGGTAGTAGGGATCGGAGTATTTGCCGCCTCTGAGCTTGGTTACGCAGCCAATCCTTTTCACAGCCGAAACGTCCCCGGACGCGCTTACTCTGCGGCGGGAAGCCGGCGCCTTGTAATTCAGTTCTATAATAGCTCTCCAGACCTTGTCTCTGGTCTCATCCGTCATCTTATAGGTCGTGTCGTTGTTGATGACACGGGATACAGTCGCAATGGAAACGCCCGCCAGGGCAGCCACTTCCCGGATCGTACTCATAATGGTCCGTCCTTTCTCCTGTATTTTCCTGAAACAGGATCAAAAAATTGTTTCGTAAAAGAAAAAGAATCGCGAAAACTCCACGAAACAAACTTAGTATAACAAGGCAGAAAATACGTGTCAACGCCGTCGGAGATATTGACACCGGTTGTTTATTTCGTTATTGTGAATACAAGTGTATATAATTACGGTAATATTCAGAAATCACTGAAAAGAACCACGAAAAAAGAGAACGAAACAAACGCAGGAGGTGCAGGATGAGGCTGGCGCTGGTCGGAGCAGGAGAACGCGGGATGATCTACTCCCGTTATGCGCATGAAATACTCGGAGCACGCATCGTGGCGGTTGCGGATCTTGACCGTGAAAAACGGGAACAGGCCCGTGAACTGTTCGGAATTCCTTCAGAAATGGTGTTTGAGGACGCGATGGACCTGATCAGTACGGTTACGGACGCGGATGCGCTGATCATCGCCACAATGGATCAGGCTCACTATGCCCAGGCGATGGCCGGGCTGGAGAAGGGGTTCCATCTTCTTCTGGAAAAACCGATCTCACCCGATCCCGTGGAATGCCTGGACATTTGCCGCAAGGCGCAGGAGA
The DNA here is from genome assembly GCA_045118075.1 of Porcincola sp. Taxonomy (GTDB): domain Bacteria; phylum Bacillota; class Clostridia; order Lachnospirales; family Lachnospiraceae; genus Merdiplasma. Next base: position 5,757 of record JBGUOI010000229.1, read on the forward strand.
AAAAACTCAATGTCACGGTATGCCATGTGCTGCGCTATTCCCCCTTCTTCGTCAGGCTCAAGGAGATCCTGGACAGCCGTATCCTCGGCCGGATCGTTGCTATTGAGCATACGGAGAATATCGGTAATTACCATATGGCCCACAGCTTTGTGAGGGGGAACTGGAGAAACAGCGATCTTTCGAGTCCGATCATCATGCAGAAGAGCTGTCATGACATGGATATCCTGCTGTGGCTGACCGGAAAGCATGCGCTCAGGATCTCCTCAGCCGGCAGTTTAAGTTATTTTATCCCGGAAAATGCTCCGGCCGGAAGCACAGATCGCTGCCTGGACTGCCCGGCGGCAGAAGGCTGCCGCTTTGACGGCAGGAAGGTCTATCTTCCGATAGCCGGCTCCTGGCCGGCCACGGCGGTGACCAGGGACCAGTCGGAGGAAGGTATCATGAAGGCACTGCGGGAGGGGCCCTACGGGCGCTGCGTTTTCCGCTGCGACAACAATGTGTGCGACCACCAGAGCACTCTGATCGAATTTGAGGACGGTGTTACAGCTGTCTTTACCCTTTCGGGAATGACGAATAACATCCGCCGCACGCTGCATATCATGTGCGAGGAGGGGGAGATCTGGGGAGATGACTTAAGAGGAGAGATCCGGATCAGCCGTTTCCGTTCCGCTGTCACGCAGGAATATCGGGAAGAGACCATTTATATCGGGGAAGTCTTTGGCGGCCATAACGGCGGCGACGAGGGGCTGATGAGAGATTTCGCGGCCGGCCTTCAAAAAGAGCGCACGGATGGCAGCCGCACATCCATACAGAATTCCGTTGAGAGCCACCTGATGGCCTGCGCGGCGGAAAAAGCCCGCACAGACGGCTGCACCATCGACCTGGCTGCCTACGCAAAGGAGTTGGAAAAATGATCCATTTTGGCACCGGCGGCTGGAGAGCCGTCATCGGAGATGAGTTCATCAAAAGCAACATCCGGCTTCTGGCAAAGGCCATGTGCGTGAAAATGAAGCGGGAGGGAAAAACGGATAAGGGCATCATCCTGGGCTATGACCGGCGCTTCCTTTCCAAGGAGAGCATGCGCTGGTGCGGGGAGGTGTTCGCCGCGGAAGGCATCAGGGCATCCCTGGTCAACAAATCGTCGCCCACGCCGCTGATCATGTTCTATGTGATGAAGCATGAGCTGCCCTACGGGATGATGGTCACCGCCAGCCATAATCCGGCCATTTACAACGGGATCAAGGTGTTTACCGAAGGCGGCAGGGACGCGGACAAGGAGACGACGGACGAGATCGAGCAGATCGCTTCCGGGATCGATCCGGACCGGATCGCGGCCATGCCTTACGAAGAGGCGCTGGAGAAGGGGCTGATCGAAGAGATCTATCCGCTCAATGAATACCTGGATGACATCATCGGCAAGATCGACATGGATGCGATCAAGAAGGCGAACCTGCGCATCGCCCTCGATCCGATGTACGGTGTGGCGGAGCTGCCTTTAAAGACGCTGCTGCTGACCGCCAGATGTGACGTGGAGACGATCCATGATACCCATGATACGCTCTTTGGCGGCAGGATGCCGGCTCCGAGCGCCAGCACGATGCGCCAGCTGATCACGAGGGTCATCGATTACGGCTTCCAGATCGGCATCGCCACGGACGGAGACGCGGACCGGCTCGGGGTCATCGACGACACCGGAAGATATCTGCATGCAAACGATGTGCTCGTGCTCCTGTACTATTACATGATCCGCTACAGGGGACTTAAAGGGCCGGTCGTGCGCAACATCGCGACGACCCACCGCCTGGATCTGGTCGCGAAGCGGTTCGGAGAGAAGTGCTATGAGGTGCCGGTAGGCTTCAAATACGTATCCGCCAGGATGGCTGAGACGGACGCGCTTATCGGGGGAGAGTCCTCGGGCGGCCTGACGGTGCGCGGCCACATCAACGGCAAGGACGGCATCTACGCCGCCATGCTCCTCATTGAGATGATCGCGGTCACCGGTAGGAATATTTCTCAGATCTACGGCGAGATCGAGCGGGAGTGCGGAAGCTATTACATGGAGGAGCGCGAGTGCCGTTTCAACGGGGAGAAGAAAGAAACCATCAGGCAGCTGCTCTTTGAGGAGAAGGCTTTGCCGGAGTTCCCGTTTGAGATCGATCATGTCTCTTATCTTGACGGCGTAAAAGTCTATTTTAAAAACGGCGGCTGGATCATCGCCCGTTTTTCCGGGACAGAGCCGCTGCTGCGGATCTTTGCTGAAATGAAGGATCAGGAGGATGCGCAGGAGATCTGCGATCTGTTTGAGAGATTTCTGGAATGAAAGACCACTATCAGTCCGGGGTGCGCATTTCGGACCGGGCTGTATATCGGGTAATAAAAGTAACTGTCAGGCAGCAAAACAATCGTTACATGCCCAGGCGCCCGGGGACGGGTGATCTTAACCAGGCAAAGAAAGGAGTAGTATGAAAGGTATCAGAAGATGGATCGCAATGGGGCTTGCAACTGTCATGGCGGGAGCCATGCTGACCGGAACAGCGGTTTTTGCAGAAGAGGCGAATACGGACGTTGCCGGAGAAGTGCGCTACGCATACTGGGATGACAATCAGACTCCGTATATTGAGAAGTGTATCGAGGAATTCAACAAGGTGTATCCCAATGTGACGGTCACGCTGGAACCGAACACCTGGGATGAGTACTGGACAAAACTGGAAGCCGCGGCAACAGGAGGAAGCATTGCGGATGTGTTCTGGATGAACGGTCCGAATATCACCAAGTACGCCAAAGGCGAGATCCTCATGCCGATCGACGACATGATCGCGGAGCAGGGAATCGACGTCGCCAACTATCCGGCCGGCCTGGTGTCCCTGTATAACATCGACGGTGCGCAGTATGCGCTCCCGAAGGATTTTGACACCATCGGCGTATGGTACAACAAAGCACTCTTCGATGAGGCAGGAGTGGAATACCCGACGGACGACTGGACCTGGGAAGACATGGCGGAGAAGGCCAAGGCACTGACCAAGGAGGATGGCTCCGTCTACGGCATCGGCGCAGGATTTGATACCCAGTGCGGGATCTATAACACGATCTATGCCTGCGGAGGCTATATCATCTCTGAGGATAAGAAGTCTTCCGGATATGAATTGCCGGAGACGCAGGCCGGCGTCCAGTGCTGGATCGACCTGATGGAAGCAGGCGTGAGCCCGTCTGAGGCCTCCCTGGAGGAGACCACGGCAGACGCACAGTTCCTTTCCGGACGTCTGGCGATGTACTGGGGCGGCTCCTGGTTCCTCGGCGCGGTGAAGACCTCCGATATCATGGGCGATATCGATGTGGCGGCGCTTCCTTCGATCGACGGCAAAAAGGCAACGGTTATTCACGGCCTCGGCAACTGCATCTATGCAGGCACCAAGTCACCGGAAGCTGCAAAGGCATGGGTCAGCTTCCTCGCCGGCGAGACGGCAAACCTGATCTCGGCTGAGACCGGAGCTGCGATCCCGGCTCTGGCCGGCACAGCAGCCGCGTGGGTGGAAGGTTCCCCGGAGATGAATCTGCAGAGCTTCATCACCTCTTCCGAGGAATACTCCTATCCGTATCCGGCAAGTGCCAATACCGCAGAATGGCAGACCTATGAAGCCGACTGCCTGAAGAGAGCCTTCAGTCTGGATGTTCCGGTAGCGGATGCCTGCACGGATCTTGCAGGACAGATGAACGGAGTGCTTGCGGCGGAATAATCATTATTCGAAGGATCGTTGACTGCAGGCGCGAAAGCGCCTGCATCTTTTATACAGGGAGCATGTTTCATGAAGAGAAAGCGGATGAGCCGAAGAAAAAGAAGCCATATCCTGTATGGCTATCTCATGATCGCCCCGCTGGCTGTCGGACTGGGGATTTTTTATTTCTATCCCTTTTTCAAAGTGTTTTATGACAGCTTTCATGTGGTAGGCGCTTTTAATAAGACATCCTGGGCAGGTATTTCCAACTATGCGGCCATGTTCAGGGACCGTGTGATGTGGTCTACCCTGTGGAATACACTGCGGTATGTGATCGTGATCGTCCCGGCCACGCTGGCGCTGTCGATCCTTATAGCGGCGCTCCTGAATACAGGCATTAAGGGACGTTCCGTATTCAGAGTCATCTATTTTATTCCGGCGATTACCATGAGCACGGCCATCTCCATGATCTGGCGTTGGATCTTCAACGGTGATTTCGGAATCCTCAATTTTATCCTGTCAAAGCTTGGTATTCCGGCTGTGCAGTGGCTGAGCGATCCGAAAACCGCCTGGATCACGATCTCCATCGTCGCGGTCTGGATGAATGTGGGCTATGAGATGATCATTCTCCTGGCGGGGATGCAGGGGATCTCGCGGACATACTATGAGTCGGCCTCACTGGACGGCGCGGGAAGATTCCAGCAGTTTCGGAAGATCACGCTGCCGCTTCTGACACCGACGATCTTCTTTGTCCTGATCACGACCCTGATCTCCACGTTCCAGATCTTTGACGTCATCTACATGATGATCAATTCCAAGAGCCTGGCAAAGGAAGCTTCGCAGAGCATTGTGCTTTATTTCTACCGGAATGCCTTTGAGTATTCGAAGAAGGGATATGCTTCCGCGATCGCCATCTTCCTGTTCCTGATCATCATGCTTATCACAGCCTTCCAGATGAAGATGCAGAACAAGTGGGTCAATTACGATCAGTGAGAGAGGGACTGTTATGAATAAGAAAGCGAACAAGAAAAAAACAGGCCATATCATCGTATACATAGTCCTTCTGTCCGGGGTGCTGATCACACTTGGGCCTTTTATCTGGATGCTTCTCACATCACTGAAGAACCAGTCTGAAGCGATCCGTGTGCCTCCTGTGATCTTACCTGCAAAACCGGTGTTATCCAACTATGCGGACGTATTCCGGGATGTTCCGTTCGGACGGATGTACCTCAATACGATCATCTCGTCGGCGGTAACAGTTACAGCGCAGCTTTTGCTGTGTTCGATGGCGGCTTATGCATTTGCGAAGCTGGAATTCCCCGGGCGGGATGTCATTTTCGTGACACTGCTGGCCGTCCTGATGGTGCCGTCCTCGTTTTTCATTCTGCCGCAGTATCTGATCATCCAGAAGATGGGACTTCTGAATACGCTTCCGGCCCTGTTCATACCCAACCTGTTCAGTGCGTTCGGGACGTTTCTCCTGCGGCAGTTTTTCATGTCGCTGCCGTCCGATCTGGAGGATGCAGCGGCCCTGGACGGGTGCAATCCCTTCATGACCTACTGGAGGATCATGCTTCCTCTGGCAAAACCGGGCCTTGTCTCTTTAGGGATCCTGACCCTGAGGTTTGCCTGGAATGACCTGATGTGGCCCCTGATCGTCAATACAACGCGGGAGAAGATGACGCTGACAGCCGGTCTTGCGTATATGCAGGGCCAGTACCATACGAATTACCCTGAAATGATGGCGGGAGCCATGATGGCGATCATCCCGCTGCTGATCCTGTTTGCAGTATTCCAGAAGCAGTTTATAGAAGGAATAGCGATGACAGGGATCAAAGGATAAATGAGACAGGGTGACTCACCCGCCAAAAAAGGCTGCTCTCTGAGAGCAGCCTCTTTAATTGTGCAAATCGTCTAAAAAGAGATGTAATCGGTTACATTCATACCAACCCTGTTCAAATGTCTATAACTGCGATATATATAGGATTTTCTGCGTTTCATATCTGTAACAGCTCTTCATCTAAAATCTGTTAATTTCTTACAAAAGTGAAAAAATGGTAAAAACGGGTATTGAAAGAGAAATAATATGATGTTAATATGCATATATGAAACCGGTTACAGATTTTGCATTAATGAGTATTTTGACGGCCAATCGGTTTCATGTTGATTTATCGGGCATACGGCCTGAAAACTGAAAATGCCGGAAAGCAGGCAAAAGACAATTCCTAAGGAGGGAAAACACATGAAGAAGACACTGAAGAAAGTTCTTACTCTCGGTGCTGCAGCGGTTATGTCTGTCAGCTGCCTTGGTTTTACCGCAATGGCAGATGAGGCAGAGGCTAAAGATTACACGATTGCAGTTGTTGTTAAAGGCAACACCAACGGTTGGTTCGTCAGGATGGAAGAAGGCATCAAGCGCTACGCTGAAGAGACCGGGATCAACGCTTATATGACCGGCCCGTCCGACACAGACTCTGCTCAGCAGATCCAGGTTCTTCAGGATGTTGTTTCCCAGAACCCGGATGCCATCTGCGTAGTGCCGATCGATCCGGCCGCCTGCGAGAATGTTCTTGCAGAAGCAAGAGAAAAAGGCATCAAGGTCATCTGCCACGAAGGTTCTTCTGTTGAGAACTGTGACTATGATGTGGAAGCTTTCGACAATGCCGGATACGGCGCATTCATCATGGACGAACTTGCGAAGCTGATGGGCGAGGAAGGCGAGTACATCACGATGGTCGGTTACCTGACTTCCGCTTCCCATAACGAGTGGGCAGACGGTGCGGTTGCCCGTCAGGAAGAAGCTTATCCGAACATGACGCTGGCAGCAGAGAAGAGACTTGAGTCTGAGAACTCCGCTGAGACCGCTTATGAAGTTGCGAAGCAGTATCTGAAGACCAACCCCAACATCAAGGGCTTCACCGGTTCTTCTTCTGATGACACGCCCGGTGTTGCACGCGCGATCAATGAGCTTGGCCTGAAAGGCAAAGTATTCGTAGTTGGTACCGGAATGCCCAATGAGTGCCGTAATCTTCTTAAATCCGGCGACCTTGACACCATCACCCTCTGGGATCCGGCGGATGCAGGCTATGCAATGTGCAATCTGGCAACTCAGGTTCTTGACGGCAATGAGATCGGCGAAGGAACTGACCTTGGAGTGGCAGGATATGAAAACCTGAAGGTTTCCGAAGATGATGACAATCTTCTTATGGGAGATGCTTCCATCGCTATCACCGCTGATAACGTTGATGACTATAATTTCTGATGATCCTATCTGAATGTAGGGATTTCGTTAACTGAACCAGGTTCCTGCTTCTGTTCACGCAGGAGCAGGAACCTTTTTTGAAACGATAGCGGCGCTCTGAGAGAAAACAGCATTGCTGAAAGTTGGAGGGTTTGAGTGTGTCTGAGAACATCATTAAAGTAACAGGGGTCAAGAAATATTTCGGCGGTGTCAAGGCACTGGA
>JBGUOI010000230.1:0-4977 GCA_045118075.1 Porcincola sp.
TCCACGGTGCGGGTTTCTCCGGCGTAATCCATCCCCCAGACATCCGAGAAAAGCTGATCTCTGGTAAATGCCATGCCGGGATGATTCATAAACAGGCGAAGCAGCTCAAATTCCTTGTATGTAACCTGTACACGTTCACCATCAACTGTCAGGGTGCGCTCATCCAGATGAAGGACGATGCCGCCCATCTTCAGCGCATTTTCGCTTTTCATGGGCTGATAACGGCGAAGCACCGCCTTGATACGGGAGATAAGTTCCATCACACCGAAGGGCTTTACGATATAATCATCCGCACCGAGATCAAGACTCTGGATTTTTTCATATTCTGCGCCTTTGGCGGTAGCCATAATGACCGGCAGATCGCCAAACTCCGAGGAAGCCCGAATCTTTTTGAGCAGCTCCACACCATCCATACCGGGGAGCATGACGTCCAGAACGACAAGCTCAGGACGCTCGTGCTGCAAGGCATCCCAGCAAGAAGCGCTGTCCTCAAAGCCCCTCGCTTCAAAGCCGGTTGATTGGAGCGCATATACCTCTATGTCTCGTATGGTTGCGTCATCTTCTACACACCAGATCATATCTCTCCCTCCCCCCGAACACCTGTAACGGAATACAGTACCCACTCGGCAATATTAGTGGCGTGATCGCCGATGCGCTCAAAGTATTTTGCGATCATCAGCAGATCAAGGGCGTATTCGCCGTCTGTGGGATTTTCAGCGATCATTCCGATCAAGTTTGTTTTTACGCTATCAAAATACTCGTCCACAACATCGTCGTAGGCGATCACTTGCTCTGCAAGCTCCGTATCGTGCTTTACATAGGCATCCACACTGTCTGTTACCATCTTGATCGCTGCTTTTGCCATTTCCCGGATCTGACTGTGTTCTTCGGCAGTTCGACCATTCAGAAAAGTAATGATCTCTGCAATGTCCTCCGCCTGATCGCCAATGCGCTCCATGTCTGTAATCATTTTCAGTGCTGCGGAAATCTGCCGCAGATCACGGGCTACCGGCTGCTGTTGCAGAATGAGCTTCATGCAGAGGTTTTCAATGTCCCGTTCCTTTTGGTCGATTTCCTTATCAAGCGGTGCAATCCTCGCCGCAGTTTCGGTGTCACCTTTTACGAGGGCAGAGGAGGCAAGGGCGATCACTTCTTCGCACATAGCTCCCATGCGGATCATTTCCGCATTCAGAAGTTCAAGCTGTTCATCAAATCTGCTTCTCATTATCCAAACCTCCCCGTAATATAATCCTCGGTGCGCTTGTCCTCCGGCTGCGAGAACAGCTTTTCCGTGTTTCCGTATTCAATCAGCTCGCCCAGCAGGAAAAACGCCGTCTGATCGGAAATACGAACAGCCTGCTGCATATTGTGGGTGACGATGATAATCGTGTACTTTTCTTTCAGCGAAATGGCAAGCTCTTCGATTTTTGATGTGGAAATGGGGTCAAGGGCACTGGTCGGCTCATCCATCAAAAGCACCTGCGGCTCCACCGCCAAGGCTCTTGCTATACACAGACGCTGTTGCTGACCGCCAGACAGCCCCAGAGCGTTCTTTTTCAGTCTGTCCTTTACCTCATCCCAAATGGCGGCGTCCCGCAGAGAACGCTCGACAATATCATCCAGCTTCACTTTAGAGGTAATACCATGTGTGCGGGGACCGTAGGCAATATTATTATAAATACTCATGGGAAACGGATTCGGTTTCTGGAACACCATGCCCACCTGACGGCGCAACTCGTTTACATCCACGCCGGAGGCATAAATATCCTCGTTGCCATAGTAGACACTGCCTGTGATTTTCACAATAGGTATCAGATCGTTCATGCGGTTGAGCGTCTTGAGAAAGGTGGATTTCCCACAGCCGGACGGACCGATCAGCGCCGTTATGCTCTTTTCCGGGATCTCAATATTGATATTTTTCAGTGCCTGAGAATTGCCATACCACAGGCACAGATCGTTTGCAGTCATAATACTCATACGCTATTCTTCCTCTTGAAATACTTGCCCACAAGGGCAGCACATAGATTGATCAAAACAGTCAGCACCATCAGGATAGCGGCAATCGCAAACGCTACGCCAAATTCGCCCTGATCCTTCGCATATACATACAAAGCAACGGTCAGCGTCGCTCCTGAACTCATCAGACCATCAAAAATGCCATTTAATGCATGGGCAAAACCGGCTGTAAAGAGCAGTGCGGCGGATTCTCCCAAAATGCGTCCGACTGAGAGGATGCATCCGGTAATCACTCCATCAACACAGCCCGGAAGGACAACTGTGCGGATCACACGCCATTTTCCGGCGCCAAGTCCAAAGGCTCCTTCACGGTAGCTTTGCGGAACTGTCTTTAAGCTCTCCTGTGTGGTACGCATGATGGTGGGAAGATTCATGATGACCAAGGTCAATGCACCGGCAAGCAGACAGCTTCCCATATTGTTGGAAAACAGGAGCATACCCACCAGACCATAAATGATGGACGGGATTCCGGATAGTGTTTCAGCCGCATATTCGATGATGCCGACGATTTTCTTGTTGCTTGCATACTCTGTCAGGTAGATGGCGGCACCAACGCCAAGGGGCAGGACGAGAAGCAGCGTGGCAAGAATGATGTAGACTGTGTTCAATATGTCGGGGAGGATACCGATGGTATCCGATAAATAGCTCGGCTCTGTACTAAGAAGCTGCCAAGTGATGCCGGGGATGCCCTTTATCAAAACATAGCTCACAAGAAACAGCACCAATGCTGCGGTCAGCCCTGCGGAGAGATACATCAAGCCTTTCATCAGACCGATATAGGATTTCCGCTTCATAGAAAGTTGTTTCTGGGGCATCGTTACACCTCCTTATGCCCTTTAAGGAAAAAGTTCAATGTGGCGTTTATGAGCATGATAAACAGGAACAGTACAAGAGCGATGGAAAACAGTGCCTCACGCTGCAAGCCGCTGGAATATGCCATTTCACTGGATACCGCCGTAGTCAGAAAACGGACACTCTCAAACAGGGAAGGCATATTTGCCACGTTGCCGGATACCATTGCCACCGCCATCGCTTCGCCGATTGCCCGACCTACACCGAGAACGATCGCAGTTGCAATGCCGCTTTTTGCCGCCGGGACAGAAACCTTAAAATAAGTTTCAACAGGCGAAGCGCCAAGGGCAAGGGACGCATCCTCATACTCCTTCGGAACGGCTTCAAGTGCGGTCACGGAAACCTTGATGATGGATGGCAGGATCATAACCGCCAGTACAATGATCGCCGCCAGCAAACTTGCGCCGTCCGGCACGTTAAAAATTTTGCGGATGCCGGGAACTAATACCATCATGCCCACAAGACCATAAACCACGGACGGGATACCCGCAAGCAGACTGACCGCACTTTCCATAACGGATTTTATTTTTGCCGGAGCCAGCTTTGCAAGATATACAGCAGTAAAGAAACCGATTGGGACACCAATCAGGATCGCTCCCGCTGTACCGTAGATGCTGGTCAGGATAAAGGGCAGGATGCCGTATTTCGGCTCCGATGCAGTAGAAGCCCACTCTTTACCAAACAGGAAATCCACGATGCCGATTTCACGGATCGCAGGGATGCCGGAAATGATCAGATATACTGTAATGAGCAGAACACAGCCGACAGTGACCAGACCAAGCACAAGGAAGATTCCGTGAATGATATTTTCAATTAAATTCTTTTTCTTAATCATATCACCTCAACGCCGACGAGCGGCAGCAACCGCCGCCGCTTCACTCGGTATTATCAGTTGGCAGGAACAACACCGGCAGAGGTGATGATCTCGTTTGCATCGGCGGAAGTGATGTAGTCAAAGAACTTCTTAGCAGTTTCGGAAAGCTCTGCGTCTGTCTTAGTGACCAGCACGAAGGGACGCTGCACTGCATAGCTGCCGTCTTTGATGGTCGCTTCACTGGGCGCAACGCCGCCAACGGAGATCGCCTTTACACTGTTCTTGACGGATGCCAGAGAAGCATAACCAATAGCATTGGGATTTCCGGCAACGGTGGTGATGACATCGCCGGTGGAGGTCAGTTCCTGACGATACTTGCAGGCGTCTTCAGTGCCGGTAATGGATTCAAAACCGTCACGAGTTCCGGAGCCAGCCTCTCGACCAATCAGAACGATCTCGCCATCGTTGCCGCCAACCTCGTTCCAGTTGGTGATCTCGCCGGTATAGATTGCTGCGATCTGCTCCAGCGTAAGATCGGAAACAGGATTTTCGGGATGGACGATCATAGCGATACCATCATAAGCCAGAACAGTCTCGGTCAGACCGTCCGCCTTTTCCTCGTCCTTCAGATTGCGGGAGGAAAGACCGATGTCGCAGCGACCTTCCAGAACAGCCTTGATGCCGGAGCCGGAGCCGGTGGGATTGTAAGTAAAGGTAACGCCGGAATTGTCGTTCTCAAAAGACTCGCCCAGTGCGCCGATCACTTTTTCCATAGAGGTGGAACCATCAGTGGAAACCGTACCGCCCTTGCTGCCGGAACATCCGGTCAATGCGGAGACTGCCATGATTGCAACAAGAAGAATGCTGATAAACTTTTTCATATCTGTGTACTCCTTTGGATTAAAGATTTTGTTTCTCCCTACGCTTAAAATGATATACAGATGGCGTAAAGTAAAAAAGGCGGGTATTGTAAAATCGTTGTCAAATCTGAAAGGTGGCAGTGCGTTCCTCCGTTCTCTTGTTTGCCCGTTTTTACCGTTGACAGTGCAAGAGGCCTGGAGCGAACAGTTCCGAGGCCTCTTCCTCTATGTTGACGTCTGCAACCGTCAACGTGCCTGTCCAGAGCAAAAACTGCCTCCGATCCTATTGCAATCTCCGGAATCCTGAGTATAATAGCCTTATCTGGAACGAACTGTTCTCGATAGATTCAATGAAAGGAATGCCGCCATGAGATCCAAAAGCCAGCAGCTGATGAATGAAATCAGCGCCTATGTTGATCAGTACTATAGCGAGAG
>JBGUOI010000231.1:0-2301 GCA_045118075.1 Porcincola sp.
CTTTTGGTCTTTGGTTCGGAATAGTGTAGTGCTGGCGGTCTATCTCTTGTTTTCGGTTGCTTGCTTCCTTACCGTACATGAGCATTGGCGCCGGGGTTGTCATTGCCATACCCTTCCATAAGGTTGACAACACCCCAGATGCCAAGGCCCGCCCCGAGTGCTACGACCAGCGTCTGCAGCACCTGTACCGCACTGTTGAAAAATTCCATAGAAAGCTTTCCTCCCTGAATATTCCGGGAAAGTTCCCGGTTGATACGATTTAGAAGATACAAAAAACCCCTTTTCAGCATGTGCACCTGCACGGAAAGGGCAAATAAAATAGCCAGACTACTGTGATAAGCGCCTGGCTATGTATAAGAAAATGAAATACACAACAGCTTCAATCTGCAAAGGAAAAAATACCAGAGTGCGCATAGATGATCTTTGATGATACTGATATGTACAGCAGCCCTTCCGGGCCGCTTTATGCATCCGCCTCCACTACTTCATATTCCTCTCTGGCCTTCAGTTTCATCCTGCGGTCCAGGAACTTCTCGATATCAAATGTCAGCCTTTTGTCATAATCCGCCGTGTACTTATAATTCGGATGCTGTGTCAGATCATATTTATCTGAAAGGAATGGCCTGACTCCTCTCAGCTGCAGCACACACTTGCTGCCGTCCAGGACCGCGATCTCATCCCGGCTCAGAAGTTCCCTGCCCAGCTTCTGATAGTTTGTCCCGTAGCTGGGACTGTTACCCCGTGTATCTGAGGTATTGAAGGTATCGACCGTTTCCTTCCCCAGTGCCTCCGAAAGGTCTTTCAGTGTCGTCGGCTCGCTCCCGCCGAGGAAGATCTGCGAATCCATGTTGCCGATGATGGTATCCGCATTGTCTTTATAGATAGCCTTCAGCTGTGACTTTGCCTGAAGCACCAGGCAGGCGCTGATCTCACGGCTCCGGATCGTAGCCACCAGCTTCTCCAGATTGGGGATCTGGCCGATATTGGCAGCTTCGTCGATCAGGCAGCGGACATGGACCGGAAGGCGCCCGCCATAGACATCATCCGCCTTTTCGCAGAGCAGGTTGAAAAGCTGCGTGTAGATCATGCTGATCAGGAAATTGAAAGACCCGTCCGTATCTGACATCATCAGAAACAGGGCCGTCTTCCTGTCACCGAGTGTATCCAGTTCCAGTTCATCGTACATCGTGATCTCACGTACTTCCTGAATATCAAAGGGCGCAAGCCTGGCTCCCGCGCTCACAAGGATCGATTTCAGTGTCTTTCCGGCTGCCAGCTTGAACTTGGCATACTGCCGTACCGCGAAATGATCCGGTTTCTTTTTCTTCAGGGCTTCAAACATCAGGTCCACGGGATTCTGGTATTCCTCGTCATCCTCCCTGACCTCCATCGCGTTGACAAACTCGATCAGCGTCGCGAAATTCTGCTCTTCCTTCGGCGCTTCATAATGGATATACCCGATCAGCGCGCAGTAAAGCAGAGTCTCCGCCTTATCCCAGAAGGGGTCATTGCTCTTGCCCTCCCCCTTCGTGTTCGCCATCAGGGTCGTGACCAGCTTCAGGATATCCTTTTCACTGTGTACGTAAGCGAAGGGATTATAATGCATCGACTTTCTGAAGTTGATGGTATTAAAGATTCTGATCCTGTACTTTGCGTGTACAAACGCGTGTCCGACCTCCAGCAGGGTCGTCCCTTTCGGGTCGGTAAGGACATAACTGCTGTGCATCTGAAGCAGATTCGGTTTGATCCAGAATCTTGTCTTGCCGGACCCGGATCCGCCGACGATCAGTACGTTCTTATTCCGCGCGTTCGCAGGATTCTTCGGACGGCTGCTCATCATCAGGCGTTCTGTTCGTGTCAGGATCACATTGTTCTCAAAAACAGGATCCATAAAAGGCTCGATATCCGCAGGAGTTCCCCACCGGGCTGATCCATACTCCACGTTGTGCTTATAATTCTTCTTATTCTGGCTTTTGACAAACACTGCAAGCCGGAGCCCAAGGCCGCCTATGATACCCACCAGCATATCTGCAGGATGGAAGCTTGGAAGCGGGTTATCGAAAGCGATGCCTGCATCACGAGATGGTGCTTCGCACTTTCGTAATCCGTGATGCTGTTGACCTCAAAGACGGGAATGGCGGCAGAGACCTGCTTCGCATCAGCAGCGATCTTATCGAGGATAGCGTTCTCCTGGGACGGATCCGCCTGGTAAGCATATCTAAGATCAATATATTTATCTTCTTTATTACTTGGTCGTGATTTTGACGAGTCCTGAATCGTGATTTCCGCGACTCCAGAATC
>JBGUOI010000232.1:0-2721 GCA_045118075.1 Porcincola sp.
GAAATCATAGGCGTTACCAATGGATTCCAAAGAAGTAAAAGCCTTCTCAAACCGCACCATATAGTCATACGCCTTGATCTCCAGGCATTTCGCTTTCCTGTTTGCCTCCGACACCTCAAATATCCCCATCGGGATTGTTTCATAGGAACCGCCCGCTATCTGCAGGTGATAGAACATCTCCACCTTTGCATCCTGAAGCGTGTATCGGTTGATCTCGGAGAAAAGCGAAATCCCCATCTCAGCGGCATATACCGTACCAAGCTCGATCTCCGTGCTTCCGCAGCACTGGCTTGTGATATATCCGCTTCCCTTGACCATATCTTCCTGGTCAAAGTTATAAACCGTCCCGGCAGTCGTCGTGATCTTACCGGTCCAGTAGTATTTTCTGTTGTTCGCCTTCACCGCATTTAAGAAGGCCTGGCTTACCGGATACAAATGACCACCTCCCTCCGGACAAATTAAAAGAGCCGGTTTCCCGACTCTTCAAACAGCACTCATTATCACCGATTATTTTTTCTTTTTATACTCACTGATGCTCATACCAGTCCAGGCACTAAATGCCCGCAGAAATGAATTCAGTTCCTGATATCCAAGCAGAAATGCGATATCATCCGTGCTCATATCTGTATTTTTTATATAATGCTTCGCCAGCAGCTCCCTTACGCCGTTCAACTGCTTCTGGAAAGAAGTATCCTCTTCTGTCAGTTTCCTTTGAAGTGTCCGTTTACTGATTCCCAGCTTTTCAGCCACATCGTCAGCCGTTCCCCCACCACCCGGAAGAAGCTCCGTTAATGCGCTTCTAACCTTTGCGGCAAAGGTATCGTCCCTTTCCATTTCATACAGTCTCTTCTGAAGCTCAGGTTCAAAGAAATCCCACATTCCTTCATTGAAACTTACGAAAGGTTTCTCCATATCTTCTGCTGTAAAGATCAGGGCATTCTCATCACTCTTTTTTATCTTACAGCCCGTGAAATCCTTGAATTCCTTATCATTGACCGGATGCTGCATCAAAACCTCAATCGGCGAAATATTACTCTTCGTCGCTTTTCTGATGATATTGATAATGAATACCATCTCCGTTTCCACAAGGAACTGAGGCATGACCAGTTCTTCCCGGCTGGCTTCAATCACAAGCTTCACTTTTCCATCCGTTTCAGATAATTCATACCGCATAGGAGCAATGATCCGCTTGTAAGCACTAAGCCTTTCCATACACACCTTGCCGTTCCTGCTGCAGTATGCCGCAAAAATCGGCGGGGAAAAGCTCTCGATATTGTCAGCAGAAGCAATCGCTATCGGCAGTTTTGGATCAGTTACCTGTTTACCGACCGCATCCATGAAAGCGTAATAGTCTGCCTCATCCAGCATCGGCTTCTTGTGACTGAACAGATCCTCCGGAACACTTGCTTCCTTAAGTGCCTCGCCAACCTTCACGCCGATCATCTCAAGATATTTTCCATATTGTCCATCTAAGATATATTTGTCCATTTGCTTTCCTTACTTCTTTGCACTTCCGGCACTCTGTTGATCATATACAAAGTTAAGCATTGCCTTCTTCGGGAACAGAGGCGCCAGTTTCATCATCGGAGTCTGCCATCCCGGAAGTCCGGAAGTTACATTCAGTTTTCCTTTCAGCATTCCATCATAGCCATCCTGGGCAACCTTCGTCGGATCCACGGCATTAGCAAACATCTTTGTGTCGGATAATCCTCCAGCATTGGCAAAACCTGTCTGCATCGCACCTGGCATCAAAGCAGTGACTGTAACACCAGTCCCCTGAAGTTCACGCCACAGAGCATTTGACCAGCTTGTAACATACGCCTTAGTAGCATAATAAACTGCCTGCAGTGGCCCCGGCATTGTCGCAGCTGTAGATGATACATTCAGCACCTTGCCATTTCCCCTGCTTATGAAATCAGGAAGAAACAGCTTGCAAAGTCTTGTCGGTGTTTCAATGTTCACAGCGATCATGGACATATCCTGTTCCATCGTCCGCTCTCTTGCAAAATCACCCTGACCACCAAAACCTGCGTTGTTGATCAGATAATCCACCTGCCATCCTTTTTCCTTGCAGGTATCATAGATCATCTGCGCTGCATCCGGAGAAGAAAGATCCGCCGCAATCGTATGTACCTCTACACCATACTGTTTTCTTATGCTCTCTGCCTGTTCGTCCAGTTTCTTCTGGCTTCTTCCTACCAGAATCAAATTCCCGCCATCGCCTGCATGAATATTTACAAAGCATGTACCAAGACCGCCATAAGAACCTGTGATAAGTGCTGTTTTACCTTTCATGAGAATACCTCCTTTTCTCTTTGCGTGTTTTTGATGATGCAATTATATGAAAAAGAAGCGTTCTATTGAACATCAATATGTGACACTATTATATCAATTCGCGCCAGTTCTGTCATCAATTAAAACTCCTTCAGCGTAAAACTCATCTCCCACAAGCTCCCATAGCTTGTATCACTGACCAGCTTCACCTGATACCCATCAATATACATCTGCGTATTCACGATGTTCATGGTCTCCACATCCAGATACCCCACCGTGATGCTTGCCAGCTTCTTATACGCCGAAAACTTATTGAGCCACTTCTTCGATACCCTGAAAGTGACCCCGATCTGTACCACGCCTTCACGGACAACATCCCTCTGCGTGGTACCTGCCTCTGTCACACCGCCGCTGTCCGCCTCCACATCTGTCAGATTCACAGAATAA
>JBGUOI010000233.1:0-2447 GCA_045118075.1 Porcincola sp.
GCATGATCTCCGGGCTGCTGTCCCTGATCCGCTCCTTTGTGGTGCTGACGATCTGCCTCTTCGGCATGACGGCCCTCTTCGGCGGAGCGGGACTCTGGAGCGCCTGGCCGACGGCGGAGCTCATCAGCCTCTTTGTCACACTGTTTGCCCTGAAAAAATTCCGCGGCAAATATCAATACTGAAAAACCATTCATTCTTATCAGGAGGAATCAATTATGCTGAACATCGAAAAGAAGCAGGAAGGCACCGCCCTGACCGTGAAGCTGGAGGGTCGTCTGGACACCAACACCGCCCCCGTTTTCCAGGCCGAGGTGGAGCCGCTGCTGGCGAACGCCTCCAGCCTGATGCTGGATTTTGAGAAGGTCGATTACGTCTCATCGGCCGGCCTGCGCGCGCTGCTCACCTTTGAGCAGACGATGGAGGCGAAGAACAGCACCATGGAGCTTTGCCATGTCAACGACATCATCCACGACGTGTTCGACGTGACGGGCTTCCTGGATATTCTGAAAATTGTCTGATCGAGAGGACTGTCGGGAGAGGAACGGCTGCACGTGAGAGAGCTGACCATGGCGGCCCGGCGGGAAAACATCCCGCTGATCATCGACGCGGTCAATGAGGAGCTGGATCAGCTGGGCTGCCGGATGCGCACGAAGCTACAGATCGATATCGCCATCGACGAGCTCTGCAGCAATGTGGCCAAGTACGCCTACGGCGGAGAACGAGGGCCCGTGACGGTGCAGATCGAGCCGGAGGCGGCGCCCCGCGCCATGAGCATCTCCTTTATCGACTCCGGAAATCCCTTCAACCCCCTGGAGCAGGAGGACCCGGACATCACGCTATCCGCTGCACAGCGGAGGATCGGCGGGCTCGGGATCCTGCTGGTCAAAAAGAGCATGGACGAGGTCTGCTATGCATATCGGGACGGGAAGAACGTCCTGACCATTCGAAAGGTGCTGTAGGCATGGAAACAATAAAAAGACAACAAGCCGCAGCGCGCGCTCCGCGCAGACGCTCCATGCAGTTCAAGCTGGGCCTGCTGCTGATCGGAAGCATTCTGGCGGTGGCCATGGGTCTGATGCTCATCAGCTACTACTTCTTCTGTCAGCGCGCGGATGCGCGCTTCAACCGGGCGATGGAGAGCGCTGTTGTCGCCGCGGCGGCCAATGTGGAGCCGCGCGTGATAAAAAACTACTGGAGCGAAATCAACACGGACGAATTCAGAGCCGTGCACGAGCGGGCGGTCGCGGCCAATGACGAGCAGATCATCGTGGACTGGATGAAGTCTCTGCCCGGTATTGATGCCAAGACCATAGATGAAGAGACGGGAAAGCCGCTGGCGGAAAACGATACCCTATACGATGATTACAAGTATATCCTGGTTGCGCTTGACGCCATCAAGGTGTACTTCGATATCGACAGCGTCTACTACCAGTACTGCTTGGGCACGACGACCTACAATCTTGCGGACATAGATGAGAATATCCTGTACGTCGGCACGATCGAAGAATCCGTTCCGGAGTTTGAAGCGTATGCCGGGAACGTGGCCATTCCGCCAATCGCGTACCGTTCTCCCACATACGGGTGGCAGTATACCATGGTCGAGCCGATCGCGGACCCCGCCACCGGGGAGGTTGTCGGCGTTGCCGGTGTGGATATCCAGATGAACGACATCATCGGCGAACGGTACTGGTTCTTGCAGCAGTGTCTGCTCTTTGTGGGCGTCTTGCTCATTGTCGCCATCCTCTCCGGATTTTTGATGCTGCGGCGCACGGCGATCAATCCGCTGCGGGAGCTGGCGCACGCGGCGACCCGCTTTGCCAAGGAGGACAGAGCCTTTAACAAGGACGATGTGATCCAGCTGGATATCCGGGGCAACGACGAGATCAGCGATCTGTATCATGAGATCCAGGACATGGAAAGCCGCATCGTGGACTACACGGAGCACCTGACCCGGGCAACAGCCGAGAAGGAGCGCGTGAGCACCGAGCTGCGCACGGCCTCGAACATCCAGGAGTCCATGCTGCCGAATATCTTTCCCGCCTTCCCCGAGCGGAGCGAGTTCGATCTCTACGCCAGCATGACGCCGGCCAAGGAGGTCGGGGGAGACTTCTACGATTTCTTCCTGATCGACGACAGGCACCTGGCTCTGGTGATCGCCGATGTGTCTGACAAGGGCGTGCCGGCGGCGCTGTTCATGATGTCGTCCAAGATCCTCATCAACTACCGGGCCCAGATGGGCGGCAATCCCAGCGAGATCCTCGGTGCGGTGAACGCCCAGATCTGCAAAAACAACACCACCAAGATGTTCGTCACGGTGTGGCTTGGCATCCTGGATCTGGAGACGGGTGTGCTGACCTGCGCCAACGCAGGGCATGAGTACCCGATCGTGCGGGGGCAGGACGGGGTGTTCCGCCTGCTCAAGGACAAGCACGGCCTGGTGATCGGCG
>JBGUOI010000234.1:0-19655 GCA_045118075.1 Porcincola sp.
AGATGCTTTCCAAGCGAAGTGTTTACAAATATGTGGCCAACATCATGCTCGGCTTTGCCATTCTGATGGTCGGCATGCAGATGATGAGCTCCGCGGTGGCACCGCTTAAAGAGAACCCGGCGTTTACCGGGATGCTGACCGTTTTCTCGAATCCGATTCTGGGCATTCTGGTCGGTATCGTAATGACGGCCATTCTTCAGAGTGCCTCTGCTTCGATCGGTATTCTGCAGGCCCTTTCAGTGACGGGAATGCTCACATTCTCGACTGCATTTCCGATCATTCTGGGTATCGGTGTCGGCGCCGCAGCCCCGGTCATGCTTTCATCGATCGGTGCCAATAAAAACGGTAAGCGGACAGCTCTCGTATATCTGCTTGACGATGTGTTCGGCATGCTGCTGTGGGCGATCGGCTTCTATTCGCTCAATGCGGTTTTCTATTTCGGCTTCATGAACATGACCGTAAATCCCGTGATCATCGCCGCCGTGAACTCGGTCTTCAGGATCGTTACAGTGTGCATCCTCTTCCCGCTGATCGGCCAGATCGAGAAGCTGGTGATGAACCTGATCAAAGATTCGGAGGAGGACCTGGAAGATATTGCGGACAATGCCGACTTCGACCTGCTTGAAGAACGTCTGCTTATGTCCCCGTCCCTGGCGATCGCCCAGAGTGACCGCGTGATCGACGGAATGGCGAGAAAAGTGCGTAAGAATGTCGGCCGGGCTCTGAACCTGATTCATGAATATTCGGATAAAAAATTTGAGAAGGTCCAGCGAAAGGAAGACCTGATCGATAAGTATGAATCGAAAATCGGGGAGTACCTGGTGACGCTTTCCAAGAAAGAGATGAGTTCCACCCAGACGAGAAAGGTGACGATGAACCTTCGCGTGATCGGTGACCTGGAGCGAATCGGAGACTATGCCTCCGCCATCGCACACCTGACTCACCAGTGCAGTGAAGAGAACATCGTCTTTACGGAAGATATGCTTCATGACCTGAACGTGATGATCGAGGCCGAGCGCGAGATCGTAAACAGTGCCGTGCAGGCTTATCGGGAGCACGATCTTACCACGGCTCTGTCGATCAAGCCGCTTTCCGCTGCGATCACCAACCTGTGTGAGATCCTGCGCGCAAAGCAGATCGGAAGGCTGAGCCGCGGCGAAGCCGATCAGCAGCAGGGAACGGTGTTTACGGATCTGCTGAACTTTTTTGACCGGATCGGTTCCCACTGTGTGGCGATCGCCGGAATCGTCCGCAGGGAACACCAGCATAACCCGGATTATCACGTACATTCGCAGAAGGCCAGCGAGCTGACACCGGAAGAGTACAACAAGGCATATGAGGAATTTCTGTCGAAGTACGATGTGATCAGCAGCGTGGAAAGACCGATCAGTATGGAGGCGGAGACCGTCAGCTGAGGGTATGGCTTGTAAGGAAACGGTGTCTGCCGCCGGTGCTCTCCCAGACCCTTACCTCGCAGTTATGCATTTTGGGACGCCAGGTGATGCCTCGGGGTGCATCGTTGAGGTATCCGCTGATCGCTCGTCCGATGCCCCCGTGGCAGGCGATGAGCACATTTTCATAATCCTTCTGTTCGATCTCTTTTAAAAAGGATTGACTGCGGCTGACCATGGAGGCGATGCTTTCTACGGAAGGCGGCACAGGAAAGATCTCGGGACAGGCCCAGTACAGGGACATGGCGACTCCAAGCGCATAGTACCGGGATTTTTCGTATCTTCCGAAGTCTGTCTCGATGAGACGTTCGTCGATCAGGACATCTTCGCGCGATACGCCGCCGATGATGGCGCCGGTCTCAATGGCGCGGTCAAGGGGACTTGCGTAAACGGCATCAAAGACAAGCGAGCTGTCCTCATTTATCAGGATCTGCCGCATGGCTTTAGCCTGTGCGATCCCGGTTTCGTTCAAAGGCTCGTCGGTGCGGCCCTGCATCAGATGCGCCTTGTTCAGGCGTGTCTGTCCGTGTCTGGTCAGCCATATTTTCATATCCGGCTCCTTTACAATAAAAGATTTTTATCATCTTATCACAAACACATTTGGAGGAAAACAAAAATGAGACATTTTATCATTGCAAAGCTTAAGGACTCATCAACAAGGGATTCACTGAAGGAGCCGGTGCAGGAACTGTTTAACGAGGCGCTGAAGATCGATGGCGTCACCGGCGTGGATGTTCACGTGTGCAACACACCTTTTGCCAACCGCTATGACCTGATGATCGAGATGACAATGGAAGAAGAGGCGCTGGAGGCATACAATGTGTCCGAGATGCACCAGACATGGAAGAGGGAGTACGGTCCTCTCCTGGAAGCAAAAACGATCTTCGACTGTGAATAAGGAAACATCGGAAAGATCATTATTAATAATGAAAGGTCAGGTGAATAAATGATGGCAGACGGCAGAGTCTGGTATGTGGATGCCGCAGCGGCAAAGAACGGGACGGGAAGCCGGGAACTTCCGTTCAGGCAGATCGGGGAAGCGGCCAAAATCGCGATGCCCGGTGACGAAGTTATTGTAGCCCCGGGTATCTACCGTGAGTATGTAAACCCGGTCAATGCGGGGACCGAAACGGACCGCATCGTCTACCGCTCGGAAAAACCCCTGGGAGCCGTGATCACCGGTGCCGAGGAGCTGACCGGATGGAAAAAGTACAAAGGAAACACCTGGACGGCAAGCGTCTCCAACGGCATCTTCGGTGATTATAATCCGTATACGACTTTTGTGTGCGGTGACTGGTACTTTGCCCCGACCGTCCGGCATACCGGCTCTGTCTACCTCAATGACCGCATGATGTATGAGACTGTGACACTGGAAGAGTGCCTCGCGGGTGAGCCCGATCCGGTCTCCTGGAAAAAGGAAGAATCCACGTACAAGTGGTTTTCAAAGCAGGAAGATGGGAAGACCGTCTTCTATGCGAACTTCCGGGGGAAGGATCCCAACAGGGAAAAGGTAGAGATCAGCGTGAGGCGCAACTGCTTCATGCCCGATAAGAACGGGGTGAATTACATCACAGTCAGCGGATTTGACATCAATAAGGCTGCCACCACCTGGGCACCTCCCGCCGCTTACCAGGACGGTATGATCGGCCCGCACTGGAGCAAGGGATGGATCATCGAGGACTGCGAGATCAGCAACAGCCGCTGCTGCGGCATCTCGCTGGGTAAATATCTCGATCCCGAGAACGATATGTACTTCTATACGAAGCACGTGAAAAGTCCCACCCAGATGGAGCGCGACGCAGTCTGCAGAGGACAGTACCACGGATGGCTCAAGGAGAATATCGGCCATCATATCATCCGCCGCTGTGAAGTGCACCACTGTGAACAGACCGGTATCGTAGGCCGTATGGGCGGCGTTTTCTCAACCATTGAGGACTGCCATATCCATGATATCTGCAATTCCCAGCAGCTGGGCGGCGCAGAGACAGCCGGCATCAAGCTGCACGCTGCGATCGATGTGACCATCCGCCGCAATCACATCCATAACTGTATCATGGGTGTATGGCTCGACTGGCAGGCTCAGGGAGCCAGAGTGAGCCAGAACCTGCTGTATGAAAATCACCGGCCCGACAATACACCGCAGGCGCAGGGCGCCATGTTCAATACGGATGTATTTGTCGAAGTCGGTCACGGTCCTACGCTGATCGACAACAATGTGATGCTCTCCAAGGTATCGGTGACTATCCCCAGCGAAGGAATCGCCTGCGTACACAACCTGATGCTCGGCTCCTTCAGCCTGATCAATTCCGGTGTGGACAGCATCGTGAACGGCCAGCGCGAACCCAGGTATACGCCTTACCATATCCGTCACAGGACCGAGGTGGCCGGATTTATGACCATTCTTCATGGTGATGACAGGATCTACAATAATATCTTCATCCAGCACTACCCGGTGACGGATGAGAAGAAGACTGCGATGGACGCTGATTACGAGGTCGTGGGCACCGCACCGTTTGATATCTTCCCCACCTATGAGGAGTGGATCGCCAACTTCAAGCTGGACGAAGAGCCGAATATGGGTGAGCTGGGCACGTATCACTTCGGACACCTTCCGGTATGGGTAGGCGGCAATGCCTACTTTAACGGAGCGACCGTCTGCAGGCATGAGAAGGATTTCCTCAGCAGCGATGAGAAGGTGACCGTTGAGCTTGTGACCGGCAAAGACGGAAGACCGAAGCTGAAGACTAATGTGTTCCCGCTTCTGAAGGGCTTTAAGGACGGCATCATCAGCAGCGACGTGCTCGGATATGCTTTCGAACCGGAACAGCGTTTCGAGAATACGGACGGGACGCCGATCATCTTCAACCAGGATTACTTCGGAAACCACAGGGGAGCGGATACCATCCCCGGACCGTTCGCCGATGCGAAAGCAGCTGCAAAGGTTCTCTGGTGAGCGGTGGAAAAAAATGACATGAGGTGAGATTATGCTTGAAAAAATCGGTCTGATTCTCGGAATAGCCGCGTGCGTGCCGGGGATCATCGCGCTGACGATCATCCTGAACGGGAGGTCGCCGGGATATTTTATTGCGGCTGCCGCAGGCCTGGTCCTGATCGGAGAGATTCTGATGTTTATCGGTGCCAGGAGCGGGAAGAAAACGCTTCAGGAAGATCAGAACGGGGCGGAAGACCCAAAAACTACTTGACAAGTAGGAAAAGTACGTTTAAGATGGTACCAGAAAATACAGATAAAACCTATCGGGGATAGGGGAAAAGGAGCGTGCCATGGCAAACGTATATCAGGGAACACTCGGACTGATCGGAAATACGCCGATCGTTGAGGCAGTCAATATTGAAAAGGAGCTGGGCCTGGAAGCCAGGGTCCTGCTCAAACTGGAGTATTTCAATCCCGCCGGAAGCGTCAAGGACAGGATCGCGAAAGCGATGGTGGAGGACGCTGAACAGAAAGGGCTTTTGAAAGAAGGCAGTACGATCATCGAGCCGACATCCGGCAATACGGGAATCGGCCTGGCTTCCATCGCCGCTGCCAAGGGATATCAGATCATCCTGACCATGCCCGAGACCATGAGCGTGGAGAGAAGGAATATCCTGAAGGCTTACGGAGCAAAGATCGTTCTGACGGAAGGCGCGAAGGGCATGAAAGGCGCGATTGCCAAGGCAGAGGAACTCGCCAAAGAGATCGAGGGCAGCTTTATTCCCGGCCAGTTCGTCAATCCCGCCAATCCGGCCATCCACAAAGCGACTACGGGTCCGGAGATCTGGAAAGATACGGATGGTGAGGTGGACTTTTTCGTGGCGGGTGTCGGTACAGGCGGCACGCTGACGGGCGTAGGTGAGTACCTGAAAGAACAGAAGGACGATGTGAAGATCGTCGCGGTGGAGCCGGAGAGCTCACCGGTCCTTTCACAGGGAAAGAGCGGCCCGCATAAGATCCAGGGAATCGGTGCCGGTTTCGTGCCGGATGTTCTTAACACAGGGGTCTATGATGAGATCATCCCGGTAGCAAATGAAGATGCTTTTGCAGCCTCCAAGCTGATCGCCAAAAAGGAAGGCGTGCTGGTAGGCATCTCCTCGGGAGCAGCTCTTCATGCCGGCATTGAGCTTGCGAAGCGGCCCGAGAATAAAGGAAAGACGATCGTCGTCCTGCTTCCTGACAGCGGCGACCGCTATTACTCAACACCGCTGTTTGAAGAATAAAATTGAAATATGCCGAAAAAGGCGGCACGGAAAGATCCGTGCCGTCTTTTTTGCGCTCAGAGGTGCCTTGACGAATTGAAAGCACTGAGATAGTATGACAAGTGTTATCGGACAAAGCACCAGAGAAAGAGGAAACACATGAAAGGATATATCTCCGGAAATCTCTCAAACAGCATAAACGTGATTCTGAAAGATTACCAGAAAGACCGGCCGATCGACAGCATGAATATCATTGCAGAGCCGGATAAGGCGTTGATCTGGTCCATTACGGATCAGCTGTTCAGGATCATTTATCCCGGTTATTTTAAAGATAAGACGTACCGTTACTATGAGATACTCAATAATCTGACCGTGACTTTGGAGGACATCGTTTATTACCTGAACCGTCAGATCGCCAGCTGCCTTAAGAATGAACAGATTCACCAGCTGATGGAGGAGAAGGGAATAAGCAGCGCCGAGGACGAGAACGAGCTGCTTTCGTCGGAAGAAGCCCGGGAACTGGAGGAAAAAGCGGAGAGAATCACGATCGACTTCCTGAATGCCATTCCTCTGGTGCGCGAATACCTGGACACGGACCTGGAAGCTTTCTTTGACGGCGATCCGGCGGCCGAGAGCCGGGATGAGATCATCCTGTGCTACCCCGGTTTCTATGCCATCACCGTTTACCGGATGGCGCATGAGCTGTACCGGCTGGGAGTCCCCATGCTTCCGCGTATCATGACCGAGTATGCCCATACACAGACGGGGATCGATATCAACCCGGGTGCGACGATCGGCAAGTATTTCTTTATCGATCACGGAACCGGAATCGTTGTCGGTGAGACGACACTGATCGGAGAACACGTGAAGATCTACCAGGGAGTGACGCTCGGCGCCCTTTCCACCAAAGGAGGAAGGAAGCTGCAGAACAAAAAGCGTCATCCTACCATAGAAGACTATGTAACGATCTATTCCGGGGCTTCTATTCTCGGCGGCGATACCGTGATCGGCAGGGGATCCGTGGTAGGAGGCAACGTCTTTATCACATCCTCGGTGGATGTCGGGACCAGGGTCAGCGTCAAGAACCGGGAGCTGGTATTTGACAATGACAGCAATAAGGTCGTGGAAAAAGACGGAGGCGACGGGTGGTTCTACATCATCTGACGTGCTATAATCGATTCGGATCAAGAAGACCTTTGTCGGTTATTTTATAAGGAAGGGAGAGAACGCAGATGAAGATGGTCACAGCTAAGCGGACAGCTTTGATAACGCTTATCCTGTCCGTATTCATGGCCTGCACGGTCATGGCTTTTGAGACAAGAACGGTGACAACGGATATGAACTTCCGTACCGGACCGGGCAGCGGATACGAACTGATCGGCGGTATCCCCGCCGGAGCTTCAGTCACCTATTATAATTCTGAGAGCGGATGGGACCGGGTCAGCTATAACGGTCAGACGGGCTATATCCACGGAGGAAACCTAAGTCCTTCTCAGTCCTCTTCAAACAGTGCCAACGGAGAGACCAAGTATGTCAAGGTCAGCTATGGTTATCTTACACTGAGGGATACCCCTCTTACACTGGATACAAATGAGATCGGAAGACTCTATACCGGCGAGTCCGTGCAGGTTCAGAATTACGGAAACGGCACCTACTGGTATGTCTACTCCAACAAGCTCGGAAAATACGGATATGTGAACAGCAATTATCTGGTAGATTATATCTCCCCGGATCCGTCACCTTCCGGCACCAAGATGTATGTGTCCGTGAACGGATACCTGGCGCTGCGAAACTATCCCAGCTATAACGCAGGCAATGAGATCGGCAGACTGTACTCGGGAGAGAGCGTGCTTGTTCAGGATACGAGCGGAAGCACCTATTGGTATGTCTACTCCACGAAGCTTGGCATGTACGGTTATGTCAACAAGGATTATCTGACATATTCGGCCTCGTATTCATCATCGGGAAATTCTTCTTCCGGGAGCAGCAGTTCTTCAAGCAGTTCCAAGGTCACCTACACTGTATCCGTGAACGGATACCTGGCACTGCGCAATTATCCGAGCTATGATGCCTCCAATGAGATCGGCAAGATGTACACCGGCGACACGGTCAACGTGATCGACAAATCCGGAAGCACGTACTGGTATGTCTATAGTCCGAGACTCGGTCTTTCCGGATATACCAACAAAGATTACCTGTATTAAAACATTAAAAAAAGGGGCTCAGCCCCTTTTTTTATTTGAACTTTTCAGCGTATCTGCAGAGCGCTTCGAATGTCTCGGGACTTAAGTCGTGCTCCACTTTGCAGGCATCCTCTCTGGCGGTCTCGGGATCGACACCCAGGGCCGTGAAGAAACCGGTGAGGACCTTGTGCCGGGTATAGATCTCATTGGCGATCGCCATTCCCTCATCCGTAAGAGAGATCATATTGGCACGGTCCATAGTGATGTAGCCATTCGCTTTAAGCCTTTTGGTAGAGTAGGTGACACTCGGCTTGGTGATCCCCAGGTGATCGGCGATGTCGACGGAACGGACATAGCCCTGCTTTTCCTTGATCATAAGGATGGCTTCCAGATAATCTTCCGCAGATTTGCGCACTTCCATATTAATATCCTCCGTGTTGACTGGAATTCGATTATTCTAATTTAGATTAAAATACCACATGAGAAAGTGAATTGCAACTTTTTCTTGACTATGTTTTGAGGGACGTTGTATAATGGTCGGGCGTATGGAATGAGGGCGTAGTATGCCCAAATGAAGCCGCCTGCGGAACCGCATATTCCGGATCCGTAAAGGCAGATGGCGCAGAACGCTGCCGGGCGGTGCCGACTATTAAAGGAAGAGAGGTGGAAACTTTGCGTACTCGTATTACACTGGCATGCACTGAGTGCAAGCAGCGCAACTACAATACGACCAAGGAGAAAAAGCTTCATCCGGATCGTATGGAAACCAAGAAGTATTGCCGTTTCTGCAAAAAGCATACGGTACATAAGGAAACGAAGTAATTCGGCCGTAGGAGGAAAGCAGTCATGGCAAAACAGGATAACAATGAATCCAGATGGCAGAAATGGACAAGCGGCCTGCGCGCCGAGTTCAACAAAATCATCTGGCCGACACGTGAGGATATCCGGAAAGAGACGACAGCAGTCGTTGTCTGCGGCGTCATTCTCGGTGTGCTGATCTCCATGATCGATTTCATCGTTCAGCACGGCGTGGATTTTCTGGTGAATATCCATTTCTGAGGCGCAAGCCTGGAACAGGAAAACTAAAGGTTAAAAAGACAAAGGTGATGGAATGGAAGAGGCACGCTGGTACGTGGTCCATACTTATTCCGGTTATGAGAATAAGGTGAAGGCAAACATTGAGAAAGCAATCGAGAACAGACATCTCGAGAACCAGATCCTTGAGGTGAGAGTCCCCATCCAGGAGGTGAGGGAGCTGCGCACCCGCCAGACAAAAGAAGGCGAGGAGAAGGTCTGGAAGGATGTTCAGAAGAAGATGTTTCCCGGTTATGTCCTTCTTCATATGATCATGAACAACGATACCTGGTTCGTGGTCAGGAATACGAGAGGAGTCACCGGATTTGTCGGTCCGGGATCGCAGCCCCTGCCGCTCTCGGAAACGGAAATGTTTAACCTGGGGATCCAGGCTTCGAACATGGAAGTTAATGTGGAGACGGAATTCAAGGTCGGCGATACCATCAAGGTGATCTCAGGCGCATGGAGAGACAATATCTCCAGAGCGGTTGCCGTTAACCCGAGCAAGATGACCCTCACGATCATGGTCGAAACGCTCGGTACCGAGACACCGGTCACCTTAAGTTTTTCCGACGTTATTAAAATCTGAGAAGACAGCAGTCCGCTGCCGTCTCCGCTGCGTATACAGGCAGCGCGTGGGAGGGATCCACTCCCGACAATACCACATAGGAGGTCATTAAAATGGCAAAAAAAGTTACTGGTTACATCAAATTACAGATTCCTGCCGGCAAGGCAACACCTGCTCCCCCTGTAGGACCTGCTCTGGGTCAGCATGGTGTTAACATCCAGCAGTTTACCAAGGAATTCAACGCGAGAACAGCTGACAAGGGTGATGTGCTCATCCCCGTCGTCATCACTGTCTACGCCGACAAGACCTTCAGCTTTATCACAAAGACTCCGCCCGCAGCTGTGCTTCTGAAGAAAGCCTGCGGTCTGCAGACAGCTTCCGGTACTCCGAACAAGACCAAGGTCGCTACGATCTCCAAGGATAAGGTTCGTGAGATCGCCGAGACGAAGATGCCTGACCTGAACGCCGCGAACATTGAAGCAGCGATGAGCATGATCGCCGGTACGGCCAGATCGATGGGTATCGTCGTAGAAGACTGAAAGGGAGGTTGTTTGAGATGAAGAGAGGTAAGAAATATTTAGAGGCAGCTAAAGAAGTCGGCCGTTCCACACTCTATGACCGCGACGAAGCTATCGAGCTGGTCAAGAAGACGGCAGTTGCCAAATTTGACGAGACGATCGAAGTACATATCCGGACAGGCTGCGATGGCCGTCACGCTGATCAGCAGATCCGCGGCGCCGTTGTCCTTCCGCACGGCACCGGCAAGAGCGTTCGCGTGCTGGTATTCGCCAAGAACGCGAAGGCGGACGAAGCTCAGGCAGCAGGCGCTGATTATGTAGGCGCTGAGGAACTTCTTCCGAAGATCCAGAACGAAGGCTGGCTTGACTTTGATGTTGTCGTTGCAACTCCGGACATGATGGGCGTCGTCGGACGTCTGGGCCGTGTCCTTGGCCCGAAGGGCCTGATGCCCAACCCCAAGGCCGGTACCGTAACCATGGATGTAACCAAGGCGATCAATGATATTAAAGCCGGTAAGATCGAGTACAGACTGGACAAGACAAACATCATCCACTGCCCGATCGGCAAGGCTTCCTTTACCAGCGAACAGTTGGCAGATAATTTCCAGACGCTTTTAGATGCAATCATCAAGGCAAGACCGGCGGCTGTCAAAGGCCAGTTCCTTAAGAGCGTTACCGTAGCCTCCACCATGGGCCCGGGCGTCAAGATCAATCCGGTTAAACTTTGATAAAAAGTATTTGACATACTCCTTGCGGTGTGTTATCCTACCGTGGATGACTGCCGAAGACAGCAGGTGCCGTAAGGCATAAGGTTTAAAACGCCTGCCGAGGAGTGAAAATTCTTTCAACATTTATGTGAAGAATCCCCCTCTTTCGTCTGCGCGGAAGAGGGGTTTTTTACGGCGTCATACGAAATCTACAAGGAGGTACCATTCATGGCTAAGGTAGAACAGAAAGCACCGATCGTTGCCGAGATCAAGGATGTGGTTGATGGCGCTGAAGCGGTTGTTCTTGTTGCTTATTCGGGCATCAACGTTGCGGCTGACACAGCCCTTCGTAAGGATATGCGTGAAGCAGGCGTGACCTACAAGGTCTTCAAGAACACGATGATGAAGCGTGCGTTCGAAGGAACACCCTTTGAGAAGCTCAACGATCAGCTGGAAGGACCGAATGCGATTGCCGTATCCAAGACAGACGCCACCGCTCCTGCAAGGATCATTGCCAAGTATGCCAAGACTGCCCCGATGCTGAAAATGATCGGCGGTGTCGTTGAAGGCGACTACTACGATGAAAAAGGTGTCACCGCACTTGCAACCGTTCCGTCCAGAGAAGAACTTCTTGGCAAACTGCTTGGAAGCATCCAGTCACCGATCAGCAACCTGGCCC
This sequence comes from Porcincola sp., assembly GCA_045118075.1. Taxonomy (GTDB): domain Bacteria; phylum Bacillota; class Clostridia; order Lachnospirales; family Lachnospiraceae; genus Merdiplasma. Next base: position 11,375 of record JBGUOI010000234.1, read on the forward strand.
GCGTGATCAACCAGATCGCCGAGCAGCAGGGAGGCGGCGCTGCACCGGCAGAAGAAGCAGCAGCAGAGTGATCATTCTAATGCAGGCCGGGCCTGCAAAATCATAATCAGGAGGAAAATATCATGGCAAAACTTACCACAGCTGAGTTTATCGAAGCGATCAAAGAGTTATCCGTATTAGAGCTGAACGAGCTGGTAAAGGCTTGTGAAGAAGAGTTTGGTGTTTCCGCAGCCGCAGGCGTTGTTGTTGCAGCAGCCGGCCCCGCTGAGGAAGTTGAAGAGAAGACTGAATTTGACGTTGAGCTGACAGATGTCGGCCCGAACAAGGTCAAAGTCATCAAAGTCGTTCGTGAGCTGACCGGTCTTGGCCTGAAAGAAGCTAAGGCTGCCGTTGACGAAGCTCCGAAGGTAGTCAAAGAAGGCGTCTCCAAGGCAGAAGCTGAAGAGATCAAGGCTAAGTTCGAAGCTGAAGGCGCAAAGGTCACTCTCAAATAATCAAACGGATAATAAGAACAAAACGGGTCCGGTCCGTAACGGGAGCGGACCTGTTTTTTTGCCGTTTTTCGGCGGTTTAGTCCTGTCGGGATCGTCTTTGAAAAAGTGTTAAAAAAGTAATAATTTTTCTTGACATGAAATCGGCAAAATGTTAAACTGAACGATGCACTATTGCGCAGATTTTTTAACAAGGGATGTTTATGCCCTTTTTTCGTGATTCACACGACAAGAACAGAAAGGACACAGGTGAAGCGTCTATGGAGAAGAACAGGATCCGTCCTACGATGAATGGGAAAAGCTTCCGAATGAGCTATTCGCGCCAGAAAGAAGTCCTTGAAATGCCCAACCTGATCGAGGTTCAGAAGAATTCCTACGATTGGTTTAAAAAGGTTGGACTCAAGGAGGCGTTTGATGACATCTCCCCCATCGAAGATTACGGCGGAAAGCTGAGCCTTGAGTTTGTGGATTTTGATCTGAAGGAGGATGAGGTGAAGTATACCCTCGAGCAGTGTGCTGAGAGGGATGCCACTTATGCCGCTCCCCTGAAGGTGAAGATCAGGCTCCGCAACAAGGAAGACGATACGGACATCAAAGAATATGAAGTCTTTATGGGTGATCTGCCGCTCATGACCGAGACAGGCACGTTTATGATCAATGGTGCCGAGCGTGTTATCGTCAGCCAGCTCGTTCGTTCTCCCGGTATCTATTACGGAATCTCTCATGATAAGACCGGCAAGAAGCTCTATACCTGCACCGTGATCCCGAACCGCGGCGCATGGCTGGAGTATGAGACCGATTCGAACGATGTTTTCTATGTCCGTGTGGACCGCACCAGAAAAGTGCCGGTCACTGTTCTTGCGCGCGCACTGGGCGTAAGCACGGACGAGGAGATCATTGAGCTTTTCGGTGACGAGCCTAAGATCCGCGCAACGATCGAAAAGGACCCCTCAAAGAAATACGAGCAGGGTCTTGAAGAACTTTACAGAAGAATCCGCCCGGGTGAGCCCTTTGCGCTGGAGAGTGCAAGGAATCTCATCATGAGCATGTTCTTCGATCCCCGCCGCTATGACCTGGCGAAAGTGGGCCGTTATAAGTTCAATAAAAAGCTCATGCTGCGCAACCGTATCGCCGGTCATGTACTGGCTGAGGATGTTGTCGACATGACGACGGGTGAGATCATTGCCTCAGCCGGTGAAGTCGTGACCCGTGAGAAGGCTGATGAGATCCAGAACGCTGCCGTCGAGAGCGTGCTGATCGCGACTGAGGAGCGCGCTGTGCGCGTACTCTCCAGCATGATGGTCGATATCCGTTCCTTTATCGAGTTTGGTGAGGGAGAATCCCCTGAGGACCTGGGCATTACAGAGCTGGTCTATTATCCGGCCCTGAGAGAGATCCTTGACGCCAATACGGATCCGGAACAGATCAAAGAGGCGGTATCGCGCTCTGTCCATGAGCTTATTCCGAAGCATATCACGAGGGAAGATATTTTTGCCTCGATCAACTATAACATCCATCTGGAGTACGGGATCGGAAACGATGATGACATCGACCACCTGGGCAACAGAAGGATCCGTGCGGTCGGTGAACTGCTCCAGAACCAGTACAGAATCGGCCTGTCCAGACTCGAGAGAGTGGTGCGCGAGCGCATGACCACTCAGGAGCCCGAGAGCATCACGCCGCAGTCCCTGATCAATATCAAACCCGTAACAGCCGCGGTAAAGGAATTCTTCGGATCCTCCCAGCTGTCACAGTTCATGGATCAGAACAATCCGCTCGGTGAGCTGACCCATAAGAGACGTCTTTCCGCCCTGGGCCCCGGCGGTCTTTCCAGAGACCGTGCAGGTTTCGAGGTTCGTGACGTCCATTACTCCCATTACGGCAGGATGTGCCCGATCGAGACCCCTGAAGGTCCCAACATCGGTCTGATCAACTCCCTGGCGAGCTATGCCCGGATCAACGAGTATGGTTTCGTGGAGGCTCCCTACCGCAAGGTCGACAAGAGCGATCCCGAGAATCCGCGCGTAACGGACGAGGTCGTGTACATGACCGCCGATGAGGAAGATAATTACCATGTAGCCCAGGCGAATACTCCGCTGGACGAGAATGGCTACTTTATTCATAAAAACGTTTCGGGACGTTTCCGTGATGAGACCCAGGCTTATGATAAGACCAAGATCGATTACATGGACGTTTCCCCGAAGATGGTGTTCTCTGTTGCGACAGCCCTGATCCCGTTCCTTCAGAACGACGATGCCAACCGTGCGCTGATGGGATCCAACATGCAGCGTCAGGCCGTGCCGCTTCTGACGACCGAGGCTCCCGTAGTCGGAACCGGTATGGAAGTGAAGGCAGCGGTGGACTCCGGTGTCTGCGTAGTGGCGAAGAACCCGGGTATCGTTGACAGAGCTGAATCGAATTTCATCCGCATCCTGGCAGACGACGGGACGGTGGACGAATACCACCTGCGCAAATTCGTGCGCAGCAACCAGAGCAACTGCTATAACCAGAGACCGATCGTCAATAAAGGCGAGCGCGTAGAAGCCGGCGCCATCATCGCTGACGGTGCTTCCACCTCCATGGGTGAGATCGCACTGGGCAAGAACCCGCTGATCGGCTTCATGACCTGGGAAGGCTACAACTACGAGGATGCCGTACTTCTGAGCGAGCGTCTCGTCATGGACGATGTCTATACCTCCATCCATATCGAGGAGTATGAGGCGGAAGCCAGAGAGACCAAACTCGGTCCGGAAGAGATCACCAGGGATGTTCCCAGTGTCGGTGAAGAAGCTCTGAAAGATCTTGATGAGCGCGGTATCATCCGTATCGGTGCGGAAGTGCGTGCCGGTGATATCCTGGTCGGCAAGGTGACGCCCAAGGGCGAGACCGAACCCACCGCCGAGGAGCGTCTGCTCCGCGCCATTTTCGGCGAAAAGGCAAGAGAAGTGCGTGACACCTCCCTGAAGGTGCCGCACGGTGAATACGGAATCATCGTGGATGCGAAAGTGTTCACGAAGGACAACTGTGAAGACCTGGCTCCGGGCGTGCTCGAATCAGTGCGCGTCTACATCGCCCAGAAGAGAAAGATCTCCGTCGGCGATAAGATGGCCGGCCGTCACGGAAACAAGGGTGTCGTCTCAAGAGTCCTGCCGGTGGAAGATATGCCTTATCTGCCCAACGGCCGCCCGCTTGATATCGTGCTTAACCCGCTGGGCGTTCCGTCCCGTATGAATATCGGACAGGTTCTTGAGATCCATCTGAGCCTTGCCGCAAAAGTACTCGGTTTCAACGTAACAACGCCTGTCTTTGACGGCGCAAACGAGAAAGATATCCGTGAGACGCTCGAACTTGCCAACGACTATGTCAACCTGGAATGGGATGAGTTCAAGGCGAAACACGAAGAAGAACTTCTTCCGGAAGTGCTCGATTACCTGTATGAACACAGGGATCACAGGGCGCTCTGGAAAGGTGTGCCGATCAACAGCGACGGCAAAGTGCTGCTCCGCGACGGACGTACCGGTGAGTTCTTTGACAGTCCCACCACGATCGGGCACATGCACTACCTGAAGCTGCATCACCTGGTTGATGATAAGATCCACGCCCGTTCAACGGGTCCGTACTCCCTGGTCACCCAGCAGCCGCTGGGCGGTAAAGCCCAGTTCGGCGGACAGCGCTTCGGTGAGATGGAAGTGTGGGCACTGGAAGCTTACGGTGCTGCTTATACCCTGCAGGAGATCCTGACCGTTAAATCGGATGATGTGGTAGGCCGCGTCAAGACCTACGAGGCTATTATCAAAGGCCTGAACATCCCCGAGGCGGGTATTCCGGAATCCTTCAAGGTTCTGCTCAAAGAGCTGCAGTCTCTCGGCCTGGATATGCGCGTACAGCGCGAGGACAACACGGATGTGGACCTGATCGAGATCTCCGAGTACGGAGAGACAGATTTCAGGCGCATCACGGACTCTGTCAGCAGGGCCAGAGACAGAGAGTTCTACGGCGGATCGGATGTCAACAGCATGATGCAGGGCGATGTCAAGTACGAAGACCGCGAGTCATACGGTCAGTACGGTTACTCTCAGCAGGCTATCAAAAATGAAGAGATGATCGATCTGGATGAGCCCGTAAATCCGGCAGAGGATGATCTGGAAGAAGATTATTCCTATGATGAGGATATTCAGGGCGGCGAGTCTTACGACGAGTGAAAGGAGAACTGTAATGGCGGAATATAAAATGGAAGCTTATCAGCCGATGACGTTCGACCAGATCCGCATCGGACTTGCTTCTCCGGAGAAGATCCTCGAGTGGTCTCACGGAGAGGTGACCAAGCCGGAAACCATCAACTACAGGACTCTGAAACCCGAGCCGGACGGTCTTTTCTGCGAACGCATTTTCGGACCGAGCAAGGACTGGGAGTGCCACTGCGGAAAATACAAAAAGAGCCACTTCAAGGGCACCATCTGTGACAGATGCGGCGTTGAGGTGACCAAGTCCAGCGTCAGAAGAGAGCGGATGGGCCATATCGTACTGGCGGCTCCGGTCTCCCATATCTGGTATTTCAAGGGAATCCCTTCCAGAATGGGCCTCATCCTGGAGCTTTCTCCGAAGGAACTGGACAGAGTACTGTACTTTGCAAGCTATATCGTGCTCGATCCGGGCAAGAATACAAACCTGATGTATAAGATGCTTCTGTCTGAGAATGAATATCAGAAAGCCAGAAGCGAGTACGGCGATTCTTTCCGGGTAGGCATGGGCGCTGAAGCCATCAAGGAACTTCTCGAAGCGATCGACCTCGAGAAAGAGTCCGAGGAACTGCGTGCTGAGCTGGCGACTTCGACCGGCCAGAAAAAATCAAAGATCATCAAGAGACTGGAAGTCGTGGAAGCATTCCGCGAATCCGGAAACCGCCCCGAGTGGATGATCATGACCGTTCTTCCGGTCATCCCGCCCGATCTGCGCCCCATGGTGCAGCTTGACGGCGGCCGCTTCGCCACATCGGACCTGAATGATCTTTACCGCAGGATCATCAACCGCAACAACCGTTTGAAGAGACTTCTGGAACTTGGCGCTCCGGACATTATCGTCCGCAATGAGAAGCGTATGCTCCAGGAGGCAGTGGATGCCCTGATCGACAACGGCCGCAGAGGCCGCCCGGTAACAGGCCCCGGAAACCGTGCCCTTAAATCCCTCTCGGATATGCTGAAAGGAAAATCCGGCCGGTTCCGTCAGAACCTTCTCGGAAAACGTGTCGACTATTCAGGCCGTTCGGTTATCGTCGTCGGTCCCGAACTGAAGATCTATCAGTGCGGCCTGCCCAAGGAGATGGCCATCGAGCTGTTCAAACCCTTCGTTATGAAGGAACTGGTGAGCAACGGCCTTTCCAGCAATATCAAGAATGCCAAGAAGATGGTGGAGAGACTGCGTCCCGAGGTTTGGGATGTGCTCGAGGATGTCATCAAAGAACATCCCGTAATGCTCAACCGCGCTCCCACGCTTCATCGTCTGGGCATCCAGGCTTTCGAGCCGATCCTGGTAGAAGGTAAAGCCATTAAGCTTCATCCGCTCGTATGTACGGCCTTCAACGCTGACTTCGACGGTGACCAGATGGCGGTCCATCTTCCCCTGTCGGTCGAAGCCCAGGCAGAGTGCCGCTTTATGCTGCTCTCGCCGAACAACCTGCTCAAACCTTCCGACGGCGGTCCCGTGGCGGTTCCGTCCCAGGATATGGTGCTGGGCATCTATTACCTGACCCAGGAACGCCCCGGCGCTCTCGGCGAAGGAAATTATTACCGCAATGTCAACGAGGCGATCCTCGCTTACGAGAACAAATATCTTACTTTCCAGACCCGCATCAGTGTCCGTATGTACGGAACAAACGCAGATGGAGAAGAAGAGAGCAGGATCATCTCATCCACACTGGGAAGATTTATCTTCAACGAGATCATCCCGCAGGACCTTGGGTTCGTGGACAGGGAAGACCCGGAGAACTTCCTGAAGCTGGAAGTGGATTTCCACGTTGGCAAGAAGCAGCTTAAGCAGATCCTTGAGCGCGTTATCAACATTCACGGTGCCACCACGACAGCTGAAGTGCTCGACGCCATTAAGGCAATGGGATACAAATACTCCACAAAAGCTGCCATGACGGTTTCGATCTCCGACATGACAGTGCCTTCCGAAAAGCCGAGGCTGATCCGCGAGGCTCAGGATGCGGTCGAGGAGATCCACAGAAGATACATGGAAGGTGAGTGTACCGAGGAAGGCCGTTACCGCGAAGTAGTCGAGACCTGGAAGAAGACGGACGACAAACTGTCCCAGGCACTGCTTTCCGGACTGGATAAGTACAACAACATCCACATGATGGCTGACTCCGGTGCCCGAGGCAACAACAACCAGATCAAACAGCTCGCGGGCATGCGCGGACTGATGGCGGATACGACCGGTCATACGATCGAGCTGCCCATCATCTCCAACTTCCGTGAAGGTCTGGACGTTCTGGAATACTTCATGTCGGCTCACGGCGCCAGAAAAGGTCTTTCCGATACTGCTCTGCGTACCGCCGACTCAGGTTACCTGACCAGACGAATGGTCGACGTTTCCCAGGAGCTGATCATCCATGAGATCGACTGCTCCGAGGGCAAAGAAGAGATCCCGGGCATCTACGTAAGCGAATTCGCGGACGGCAAAGAGATCATCGAGAGCCTCAGAGACCGTATCACCGGCCGTTTCTCCTGTGACACCATCACAGACAAAAACGGAGAGGTGATCGTTAAGAAGAATCACATGATCACCCGCAGCCGTGCCGAGAGGATCCTGAAGGATACCGACGACGGAAACGGTGAACCGCTCAAGAAGATCCGCATCCGTTCCATCCTTACCTGTAAGTGCCGGATCGGCATCTGCGCGAAATGCTACGGTGCCAACATGGCCAGCGGCGAGCCCGTACAGGTAGGTGAAACCGTCGGCATCATCGCGGCCCAGTCGATCGGTGAGCCCGGTACCCAGCTTACGATGCGTACATTCCACACCGGCGGTGTTGCCGGCGGTGATATCACACAGGGTCTTCCCCGTGTCGAGGAACTTTTCGAAGCACGTAAACCCAAGGGCCTGGCAATCATCACAGAGATCGCCGGAACCGTGACGATCCGTGACACCAAGAAAAAACGTGAGATCATCGTCCTCAACGAGGAGACCGGTGACAACAAGACATACCTGATCCCGTATGGATCCAGCATTAAGGTCATGGACGGTCAGGTGCTTGAGGCCGGTGACGAGCTGACCGAAGGAAGCGTGAACCCGCATGACATTCTGAAGATCAAGGGTGTCTCCGCCGTTCAGGATTATATGCTTCGAGAAGTTCAGCGAGTCTATCGTCTGCAGGGCGTTGAGATCAGTGATAAGCATATCGAGGTGCTGGTGCGCCAGATGCTAAAGAAGGTCAAGGTTGAGGAACCCGGAGATTCCGGTCTGCTTCCCGGTGCCATGATCGACAACCTTGAACTGGAAGCACTCAATGAAGAGCTTGCAGCCCAGGGCAAGGAGACAGCTGAAGGCAAGGCAGTCCTTCTCGGTATCACGAAAGCTTCACTGGCAACCAACTCCTTCCTTTCAGCCGCTTCCTTCCAGGAGACCACCAAGGTCCTCACCGAGGCAGCCATCAAGGGCAAGGTTGACAAACTGATCGGCCTGAAAGAGAACGTCATCATCGGTAAACTAATCCCGGCAGGTACCGGAATGAAGCGTTACCGCAACGTCCGCATCGAGGGCGGAAAGGATTATTCTGCGAATATTCCGGC
>JBGUOI010000235.1:0-13245 GCA_045118075.1 Porcincola sp.
AGGAACCATGACGTTATATGGGATATCGCCATACATTTTCGCAAAAAGATCCTCTGTCAGGGCTTCATGCGTACCCTGGGCGATCAGGATATCCACATCACAGCCCCGATCCTTAAGGATATGGTAATAAAAGTTGGTGATGGCACCGGCGTTGGAGTAATAGCGGGTAAAATCAGGCGGGATGATGAGGACCCTGTCAGGCTTTCTGCCTTCAAGTGACTGCAGAAGAAGCTCCTGCAGGTCCTTCTGCGCAAGTCCCTTTTCATCAGCTTCCTTCCGGTATATATACATCCTCGCATCCTCCGTCAGTTTCTTTCCCTGTAAGGCTGCCTCACCTGTTCACGATATACGGGCAGTCCCCGTCCTTAAGCATCTCAATCACATTTTTCACGGACAGGTTCGCCATATTGTCGGTCGCCTCCTTCGTGTGGGCGCCGGTATGCGGCGTCGCGACCACATTTTCGAGTTCAAAAAGCTTTGAATCCGTCGGGGGCTCCGTTTCAAATGCATCCAGCCCAAGTCCGCTGAGCTTCCCATTCTTCAGCGCCTCATAAGCCGCATCCTCATCGATAATCCCGCCGCGGGAGGCATTGACGAGGATCGCTCCGTCAGGCATCTGCGCGATGGCCTCAGCATTGATCAGATGCTTCGTACTCTCAAGAAGCGGCAGATGAAGGCTCACGACATGGGATCTCCTCATCAGCTCCTCAAACGATACATTTTCTATATGATGTTCCCTGCAGTAAATCTCATTGATAAACGGATCATAGGCCAGCACTGTCATGCCGAAGCCCGCCCCGCACTCCGCGACCACTTTCCCGATAGCCCCGAGTCCGCAGATTCCAAGGGTTTTTCCGCGAAGCTCCATGCCAGTGGAGCGAATCCAGCCGCCCTCTCTCGTGGATCGGTCAAGATAGGGAATCTTCCTTGCGCAGGCAAGGATCAGGCCAAATGCCAGCTCGCCGACAGCAACCGCATTGACGCCGGGCGTATTCGCAACTTTGATGCCCAGCTCTTTCGCGGCCTTCACGTCCACTCGGTCAAAACCGACACCGTAACGCGAAACGGCTTTGAGGTTCGGGCAGGCCCTGAGGACTCGTTCGGTGACGAAATCAAGCCCCGCGACATATCCGTCGCAGTCCGAAAGAAGCGGGATCAACTCTTCCTCTGTGAGAGGCTTTCCTGTCTTATTGAAAACAAGCTCATCCGCAAACTCGCGAAGAGGTGCCAGGGCAGCTTCATTTTTCCCGGGCTGCAAAGAAGTGGGTGTAACAAGAATCTTCATCGTTTTTCCTCCGGAAATGACTGTGTGATGTGCGCCGAATCCTTACCGGCAGCATATCAGGCTTTGTGTTTATCAGGCCCTTGCAAGCGACACTGCCTCAGCTGTGAGCACCCTGATTTCGTCAAACTTCCCTGCATTGATCAGGCTGTCTTTTACCATCCAGCTTCCGCCGCAGGCGATTATTTTATCAAATGCCAGATACTCCTTCAGGTTATCCGCGCTCACGCCGCCGGTCGGCATAAATCTGAGAGAGGGAAACGGCGCCGCGAGGGCCTTGATCGTCTTAAGCCCTCCGAACTGAGCCGCCGGGAAAAACTTTACAACTGAAAGGCCGTATTCCATCACCTGCAGAATCTCGGAGGGAGTGCATGCCCCAGGGAAGATCGGCATATTGTTTTCAACTGCCCACTTTGTCACTGTCCCGGAAAATCCGGGCGTGACGATAAACTGCGCACCTGCAGCTTCTGCACGCTTTGCCTGTTCTGTATTCACCACCGTTCCTGCCCCGATGCAGGCTTCCGGGAATGCCTTCCTGGTTTCCCTGATGGATTCCTCCGCGGCATCCGTCCGGAAGGTGATCTCAGCGACGGGGAGCCCGCCTTCGCAGAGTGCCCCTACGAGCGGAACCGCATCATCTGATCTGTCAAGCTTCACAACGGGAACGATGCGAAGCGCTTCAACCTGTCTCAACATTTCTTCCATATAGCTCATAACCTGTTCCTCCTTAAACATAAACAGCGTTTTCGGAATCTTGAGCAAATCTCTTTTCCTTTACTATTTGTCAGTCATCATACAACTTTAACCGCGTTATCTCCTGCCATTATGCGTATATTCTTAATATCTGTCATATGCATCCAGATAACGTCCGTATTCCGTCTCGTACCATCCGTACTTAGACTCATCCGGCCCGTACACCCGCGTATCCCCCGCGCCTTCCGCAAAATCCGCAAGATCCGCAAGCACCCCGCCTGCATGCATAGCCAGTGCCACGGCTCCCATGGATGATGCATTCGGGTACTCCGCCACCAGAATTTCCTTTCTGAAAATATCCGACAACATCTGCAGCCATCTGTCTGAATTCGTGATACCACCTGACACGTAAATCTTTTCCGGGACGCCATCCTCCCGCACCAGCGCCTCATAACACTGGTACAGATTAAAAATAATTCCCATCTGAAGTCCCCTGTAAAACTGCTGAACCGAGGTCTCCGGCTCTACAAAGACAAAGCCGCCCCGCTTTTCATCATCCCAGCCGGGGCATCTCTCTCCGAAAAGAAATGGCAGGAATACCGGGACATGTCCCTTTGATTCCTCAACCTCCTCGAGCTGTGTATAACTGAAGCGCTTCCCGAGGAAATCATCCGTAAACCAGTTGACGCAGTTGCAGGCGCCGGACACCGCGGCTCCGGAAATCCAGTTTTCCGCGCCGAGGTAGCACCAAAGTTCATTCCCCTTCGGGAGAATCGGTTTTGTACAGGAAACTCTGAGCGCCCCGCTCGTCCCGACTGAAAGTGTCATATTTCCTGGTTTATGGGCGTAATTTCCGATCTGGTTGAGGGCACCATCCGGATGGGCGGGCACCACCGGAATTCCGGCTTTCAGCCCAAGAAGCTTTGCACCTTCCGCTGACAGCGGTGCGGTATCCCTGTAAGTCACAATCTGTCCGAACTGCCGTTCCTGTACCCCGATATAATCCATCACGAAGGGATCATACTGCTTCGTTCCAAGCCGTATAACACCTGTCCCGCTCTGTGTACTGGCGGATTCCGCAAATTCTCCTGTCAGACGGAAAAAGGTATACGCCCCCTGCGTGATAAAAGTTTTGTCTTCCAGAGGCATTCCCTCAGCCTTAAGATATTGAAGAACATGTCTCGGATAGATGCTGTGCGGCATGCAGCCTGTACGCCTGTAGAGCTTTTCCTTCAGTTCCGCGTCTTTCCGGATCTCCCGGCAGATATCGGACGCGCCGGTAAAATTCCAGGAATACACCGGTGTAACCGGATTTATATTCGAATCGCAGACACAGATGCCGTGCCAGGTTCCGCAGAGGGCAACCGCCTCAACATCTGCACCGGCTGCGGTTTCGCGGGCCATTTCCATACTGAGCTCAAAGACCTTAACCGGATCCGTCATTCCGAGATGATCAATATCCGGCCCGTATGCCTTCTGCTTTCCGGCAACAATACCCTTCTCCGTATCGTATAACACCGCCTTTGCGGAACTCGTACTGCTCTCTATCGCCAAAACCTGCATAGTCTCACCTGTTTTGCGTGCGTAACACACGCACATAGATGCTGCCGCTCTCCGAAGGAATATATCCTGGACGTTTTATAAATTTCCCGCGGAGATCAGCCTGTCGTATTCCTCGGTCACGATACTCAGATGATGCCGCATCGCCCTCGCCGCCTTATCTCCGTTCCGCTCCTTCAGCGCGTCAAAGATCTTTTTGTGATAATAAACTGCCTTTTCGCAGAGAAAATCCGTGTTCAGGAGCCTCTGGTAGCGCTCCGTCTCATCCGTGATTCTCTTCACGCTTTCGATGATGAGTTCATTTCCGGTGGCCACACAGATCCTTTTATGGAAGCCGAAGTCGTTGTCAGAGAAAATCTTGCTGTCCCGGTCCGGTTTCTTCTGCTCGGCTTTCATCGATTCAAGCTCTATTCTCAGTCTGTCAAGTTCTTCTTCCGATATCCGTTCCGCAGCCAGGCGGCAGCACTCTGTCTCGAGGATCATGCGGTACTCAAGGAGGTCATGCAGGTCTTTGTTCGTCTTATAGAGCTTCCCAAGATCCTTTGACATATCTCTCGCGGGAATCGCCCTCACGAATGTTCCCTTCCCCTGATGCGTATCCAGCACTCCTATTGCTACGAGCTGCTGGATACCGCTCCTGATGCTCGCCCGGCTGACGCCGAGTTCCCGTGTCAGTTCATTTTCAGAGCTGATTTTTTCACCCGGTTCCCAGACTCCATTGGCGATCTGCTTTTGAAGGTATTCTGTCACCTGTTCCGTCACTCCCGGGGATTTAACGATCACACCCATATTTTCCTCCATCTCGCTGCTGAGTTATATGATGTGCCGGATCACTTTTTCTTTTCGGATCTCCGTCCGCACACGAGATATTATACATTAGGGGAAAATATTGCCGCAACATTTTGTTCGTTGTCAGACAGGCTTATTTGCCAACTCACACATCATACACTCCCGCCGCAGTATCGTTTCCTTCCCCGGTCCAGTTCGTGTGGAAAATCTGACCCCGGGGTGTGTCGATCCTCTCATAGGTATGCGCACCGAAGTAGTCTCTCTGCGCCTGCAGCAGGTTTGCGGGCAGAATCTCGCATCGATAGCCGTCATAATAAGCAAGTGCCGATGACATGGCAGGTGCGGGAATCCCTGTGAGCGCAGCCTCCGCCGTGACTTTTCTCCAGCCAGGGAGCGTGCGGACCATGATATCTTTGAAGTAATCATCCAGAAGCAGGTTTTCCAGCTCCGGATTCCTGTCATACGCCTTCTTGATCTCCCCGAGGAATATGCTGCGAATGATGCAGCCGCCCCGCCACATAAGTGCAATATCGCCGTAGGCGAGATCCCAGTTGTAGGTCCTGGCAGCACTCCGCATGAGCACATAGCCCTGGGCATAGGAGATGATCTTCGATGCGTAGAGTGCATCGCGGATATCCGCAATAAAATGTTCCCTGTTTCCCTCAAAGCTTCCTGCTTCAGCCGGCAGAACCTTCGATGCCCGGACGCGTTCCTCCTTCTCCGCGGAAAGGCAGCGGGAAAACACAGCTTCTCCGATCAGCGTGAGCGGTGTTCCCTCATCAAGTGCGGCAATAGCCGTCCACTTTCCGGTGCCTTTCTGACCCGCACAGTCGAGGATCTTTGTCACAAGCGGGGAGCCGTCCGCATCCTTATATGCCATGATGTCCCGGGTGATCTCGATCAGGTAGCTGTCCAGTTCTCCCTCGTTCCATTCCCTGAAAATATCGCACATCTCATCTTCCTTAAGACCGAGCACCTTCTTCATGAGGTGATAGGCCTCACAGATCAGCTCCATATCTCCGTATTCGATGCCGTTGTGCACCATTTTCACAAAATGTCCGGCGCCACCGTCACCTACCCACTGGCAGCAGGGCGTTCCGTCTTCCACCTTCGCGGCGATTGCCTGAAGGATCGGTTTTACATGCTCCCAGGCCGCTCTGGAACCTCCCGGCATAAGGGAAGGCCCGCGCAGCGCCCCGAGCTCGCCTCCGGATACGCCACACCCGACGTAGAGCATCCCTTTGCTCTCCACATACCGGCATCTTCTCTCCGTATCCGGAAAGTGTGAATTCCCTCCGTCGATGATAATATCTCCCGTCTCCAGGAGAGGCAGCAGCTTCTCTATATTCGCATCCACCGGAGCACCTGCCTTGACCATCATCATAACGATGCGCGGCTTTTTTAGCTGTGAGACAAGTTCTTCCAGTGAATAGGACGGAACAATATTAAGGCCTTTTGCCCGGCCCTCCACGAATTTCGTAACTTTCTCTGTTGTCCGGTTAAAAACGCTCACCGTAAAACCGTGACTTTCCATATTCATGACAAGGTTTTCACCCATAACTGCCAGGCCGATTACACCTATATCCGAATTACCCATATTTCTCATCTCCTTATGTCACGAAAAGAACAGCCTCTCCGCATTTCCCGCCATGATCAGTTCCAGGTCCCTTTCCGGAATACGGCAATTCCGGAGCACATAATCTATCAGCTGCCGCATCGTCCCGACCTTCAGCATGCCCGGGTAATCCGACGCCCACATCAGCCTCTCCGCACCGACAGTCTGATATGCCTTTTCCACAAGGCTGCCCGCATATTTCCATGGATATTCCTCCGGCAGAAAATACTCCGGTACCGTGGAGGTATCCATATAGACATTCGGATGTTCTTTCATCAGCTGCAGCAGGAAATCAAAATTTCCCGGATTCGTCCCTTTCTTTCCAAAGCAGCTGTCCGCTCCCATATGGCAGAGGACAAATGTGATCTCAGGATAAGCCTTCACGAGCTGCGCCAGATCCGACACATCCCTGTCTGTGAAAAGATGCAGGAATACACTCTGATGATACTGGTCAAGTACATCCCAGACGGGACGGAATTCCTCATCCGCCATGTGTTTGTGCGGTGCACACTGGAATGTGCTGTCCGTCTCGATCTTGTACCCGAAAAGATCCGTCCTGTCATAGATTTCCGCCAGTTCACGGGCCGCCTCTTCTCCCCTGATAAAATCGGTCAGCGCCACTCCCTTCAGCCTGTCAGGATATTTTCCGACTGCTTCGATAAAATAGTCATTTGTATAGCCGTAGAGCGGGTTGGGCATAAGCAGTGCCTTGTCAATTCCGCACCAGTCCATATAGCCGATAAGAACTTCCACCGGACTCGTCGTCTCCTGAAATGAAGGCGGTGTAAACTGCACGCAGTTGTTCCCAATCTTTACCTTTCCATACCCCGCACCGGTGATCGGGGCACCTTTTGTGATTCCTGCCACCCTGTCATAGACATGGACATGGATATCGATCACTTTCATTCCTCTTCCTCCACCCACATAGTCACGGGACTTGAATCAACCTCCGTAAGGAAAAGCGGGACTGCAGCGGCAGACTGCAGCTTATCTGCGAGGATTTCAGACATTTTCACATCTTCTATGATGAAAATATTGCCCTCGCTGTAGCATCCGCACATCCACCTGTGAGCCTCATTGCCGTCCGCGGGATCCGCCGGAGAGGCGAGCGAGATGAAGTCCATCGCCAGGGCTTTCAGTTTTCCTGCAAAATGTTCCATGAGATATTTCGCCGCCTCACAGCTGACAGCCGGGCCATTTTCGGAATAGAGCTTCGGATCTTCCGCTCTCATGGGCTCAAATCCGGTCCTTATGAGCAGGAGGTCCGACGCCGCAATCCTGTCCGCGTAAGGAATCAGATCCGCCGGAGTGACTTTCTCTCCTGCCCCTTTCGGGATATCGAGAAGCAGCGGCCTTTCATAGATAAATGTGTCTATCGGAAATGTGTGCATCCGCGCGCCTTTGTCATTGAAATGGTTCGGCGCGTCCATATGTGTCCCAAAATGATTGAAAAGGTGCAGAATATAAGTATTTGCGGAATCGCCCTTTTCAATGGATGAATAGTTTTGCGCCTCATATGAAGGGTTTCCGGGCCAGCCCGGGGCATTTTTGTCGATGGGATACGATATCAGTTTTCTCATGGGTATATCCCTTTCCCGTTCCGTATATTCCTCTCATGACTGAAATCCCATATGTTTCTGTCAGTCTCTCTTTTTCCTTCCGTATACCACAACGAGCAGCACGATGATGATGAGGCCCTGCACCATCTTCTTGCCGGATTCAGGCATATTGAGGATCGTCAAAAGGCTCGTAATGATGATCATGATACCGACGCCCGCGATCGTACCGACATAGGATCCGCTGCCGCCCGCCGTCGAAGTTCCGCCCACCACAACCGCCGCGATGGAGTCCATGTTATAGCTTGCACCGGTCGACAGGTAGCTTGTGCCTGTATAACCCAGCAGGATGAAGCCGCAGATACCCGCCAGAACGCTGGAAATCACATAGACCGCGCAGGTCATCCCATACACGCTGATGCCTGAATAGCGCGCAGATTCACGGTTGACGCCGAGGGCGTACAGTTCCCGCCCGAAGGTCGTCATCCTGACTGCCACGATCACGACAATGCTCAGTATGATCCAGATCAGGGTCGCACCATTGATCACACCTCCGATTTTACCATTTGCGATAAAATCAAGAAAAGGAGAACTTTTTCCCTTAGGGGCACCGTTGCAGTAGATGTAGGCGATGCCGAGAAGTGCGGTCCCCATGGCAAGCGTCATGATCATGGGCGGTATTTTCAGAAAATGCACACCGAAAGAGTTAATGAGGCCGGCCGCCGCCGAAATCAGCAGACAGATCAGAAATGCTTTAAATGTATTCGCATCCTTTCCGTTAATCACCTGTGCACTGACGACATTGCACAGAACCAGGACATAACTGATGGACAGATCGATGCCGCCTGTCAGGATAACCAGGGTCTGGCCTATGCAGACGATGCCGAGAAATGCCATCTGGCGCAGGATCGTCCCGATATGGGAAAATGCGAGGAAGCCCGGGTTCAGGATATTTGCAATCACCGCAAGGAGAATCATGACGCCGTAGACGAGAAGAAGCGGTTTCAGTCTGCTCATTTTCAGAGCGCGTTCATTTGCATTCATCTTCCCTGCCTCCTTATTTATTGGCGCGGAGCGCGCTGATGGTGAGTGCTGCTATCAGGAGAACTCCCTGGAGCACGTACTGATAGTACGAAGATGCTCCGGTGAGGTTCAGGATATTGCTGATAATTCCGAGTATACCCGCTGCCGCGATGCAGCCGATGACACTGCCCCTGCCGCCGGCAAGGGAAGCGCCGCCGACAACCGCTGCCGTGATGGATCTCTGGGAATAGGCCTCGCCGATCAGAGGATTTCCCGACGTCGCAAATGCCGATATAAAGAGACCCGCAAACGCCGCGATCAATCCCGAGAGAATAAAGGTTTTGATCTTAACCGTTCCGACCGGGATACCGGAGGATCTGGCGGAGTTTTCACTTCCACCCGTCGCGAGGATACTTCGACCGAACGATGTGCGGTTAAGGAGCAGCCATACGGCGACGGTAACGATCACTGCGAGAATCATCGGAAATGCGTAATTCCATCCCTTCGTCACGAACTTGCACAGGGCTCCCGGAAGCGTCCCGGAGGGGCCGGGCATAATCCAGAGTGCGACTCCCGCGAAAAATGTCTGCGTAGCAAGTGTAGCGATCAGCGGCTGGAGACCGCCGTGAACAACCAGAAGTCCGTTGACAAGGCCGACGCCGGCACCGGCCGCAAGGCTGACTGCAGCTGCCAGAAACCAGGTTGCCGGATTATCATTGATCAGAGTGATACAGAGTACATTGGTCAGAGATATCACCGACCCGACAGACAGGTCGACACCTCCCAGAACAACGACAAACATCTGGGCATATGCCGCAAAAAGGAGTCCGAAATTCGATATCAACAGATTCCTGATATTACGGGTACTGCCGAAACGGCTGTTGATAAGATTCGCAGCGATAATAAATACCAGAAGGAATACATAGATAAAGACTACGTCGCTCTTGCGCTTTAACAGAAGCCTTCTGTTGCGGCCGGAGCTTAAGATACCTGTTTTCTCTTTATTACCCATATCATGCTCCTCCTTATGCCTTCACATTCATGGCGCCGCGCATGATCATTTCCTCAGAGAATTCCTCTTTCTGAAGTTCACCGGTGATCCTGCCCTCGTACATCGTAATGATGCGGTCGCTCATGCCAATCACTTCCATCATGTCGGAGGTGTAGATGATCACACCGACCCCTGAATCCGCGAGGCCCCTGATCAGCCTGTATATTTCCTGCTTGGCTTCGACGTCGATGCCGCGGGTGGGGTCATTCAGGAGAAGTACCTTCGGCTCGTCCGCGAGGCTTTTCCCGATGGAAACCTTCTGCTGGTTACCTCCGGAGAGATTAATAACCTCCTGCATCGGGGACGGGGTCTTGATATTCATCCTGCCGATCATCCTGTCGATTACCGATTTTTCGGCGGCTTTGTCGATAAATCCGGCCTTCTGGCGTCTCCCGAGGGAAGCGAGGGCTATGTTGTCGCCGACAGACAGACGGAGACACAATCCCTGAAGTTTTCTGTCCTCCGGGACATAGCCGATGCCGAGGCGAAGGGCCTTTTTCGGGGAATTGTATTTGAGTTCGGTGCCATTTAAATAAATGAATCCCTTTGTATGCCTCCTGACTCCCGCGATCAGGCGCAGAAGTTCGGTCTGTCCCTGCCCGTCGAGCGCGGCTATCCCCAGCACCTCGCCCCTGTGTACGACAAGACTTACGTCATGCACACGTGTCCCGTCACCCAGATTGTCCAGCTTCAGGATCTCCTCATCAGTGATGCAGTCGCTTTTCGGAGGGAAGATATCATTGAGGTCGCGGCCTACCATCATCCGGATGATGTCATCCTCTGTGAGGCCTTTCATCGGGCGGGTTCCCACGAGACATCCGTCCTTCATGACCGTGATATTATCGCCGAACATGAATATTTCTTCCATTCTGTGGGATATAAAGAGGATTGTCTTTCCCATCTCCTTCAGCCCCTCCACGATCCTGTGGAGCTTTGCGACTTCAGTCGTGGTAAGGGAGGAGGTCGGCTCATCGAGAATCAGAATATCCGGATCCGATGCAAGTGCCTTCAGGATCTCCACCATCTGCATGGAAGCGATCGGCAGGTCGCCTGCCCTGACATACGGATCCACCTCGATTCCGTATTTATCGCCGAGGGCTTTCGTGGCCCTTATCATGGCAGCTTCGTCCGTGAGGCCTCCCGCTCCCTTGATCTCCTTGTTAAGATATACGTTCTGGGCAACCGTGAGGTCCGGCAGGATCGACATTTCCTGATACACCATCGCGATACCTTTTTTCTGTGCGTCCTTAGGATGTTTGAAGACAACCTTTTCTCCATGAAGGAGGATCTCGCCGGAATCCGGCTGATAGAGTCCGGACAGCATCTTCAGGATAGTGCTCTTTCCAGCTCCGTTTTCTCCCTGAAGCACATGTACGGTTCCGGGTTCACATCTGAAAGAAACATGATCCACCGCATGTACGCCTACGAACGCTTTATCGAGTTCCCTGATTTCCAGTACCGGATCCATCCAAAGACCCTCCTTCTCAAAATATTACCCTAAAGCACAGACTGTTTTTTATTCCTCGATTCCGAAAAGCTCAAGAGCTCTTTCGTCGCTCAGCTGTGTCCCGGCCGGCCAGAAATTGTCATTGAGTTCCGGCTTGTAGACTTCCGCAAGGTTGTCATCCGTTACGGCTTCCTTGGAATCCAGATATTCCTTTGCAACCTCCACACCGTTAAGGGCACTGACCGCTACATTGAGGGCCTGAATGCCCTGATCCGTCGGACAGCAGAACGCGATGGATGTAAAACCTTCTGCCTGAGCCTCATACCAGCTGCGAAGGAATCCGTTGGAAGCTTCACCCGTCATCGGAACGAGCTGCCTGCCTGCTGCCTGGAAAGCTTCGATAGCAGCCTGGGTCATAGCTCCGCCCTGGGAAAGAACGCCGTCGATCTGCGGATATGCGTTAAGGAGCTCCTCTACGCCGGTCTTTGCGGTCGCATAATCCCAGTCGGCATTGATGGATGCAACGATTTCGGCATTCGGACTGTTATCTGCAAGACCGTCATTCATACCGTTCATACGGTTTGTGTCGGTAGATGTGCCTGCTGTTCCGTTCAGCTCAATTACCGTTCCGCCGTCCGGAAGCTGCTGGCCAAGCCATTCTCCGCACATATATCCAAAATCATAATCAGAGACAAGAATCTTGCTGGTCAGGTTTTCGCTGCTGGACAGATTGTCGAAGCTGACTACCACGATGCCCTCGTCAATCGCCTCTTCAAGGATGTCATTGAGTCCGTCCGCTGTGATCGCGGTTACCAGGATCGCATCGCATCCCATTGTGATCAGGTCATTGATATCGGAAATCTGTTTTGACTGGTCATTGTCGGCGTTCAGCATGACATAATCACCGATGACGCCGGCTGCCTTCATAGCTTCCGCAGCTTCCGTAAATTCCGCTTCTGTCTGCTGCCGCCATGAATTTCCAATGGAATAATTTGAGAACCCGATCATCCAGTCGCCTTCAGCTGTGGGGACTTCCAGGTCCGACACCGGTACCGGATCATCCGCAAACACCGCTGTGCTGCTGATCATCATTGTTCCTGCAAGAAACGCAGAGAGCATCACCCCAAGAATCCTTTTTTTCATGTTGTTTCCTCCTGTTTTTTAAGGTGTGTTTATTCCGGGAACCCTGTTCTCGGATTGTGTCGGCGCCAACTTGTTATATGTCAGTTGTCTAAAAAGTTGTTGTGCAAAGTATAATTCCCACATGCATATAATGTCAATAGAAGCCTTGCTTTTCTGCATATTTTATAAATATGGCTCTTCTCTTTTGTGAACTTTTTCGCACTCAAAAAATAGTCCACTTTTCATTCCCGACATAAGAAAGATCACCTCAATCTCTCAAGGCCGACGGTTCCTGCTGCAGGAATTCATTCGCCGTCAGCCTCGCACTTTCCTCAATCGCTTCACTGTACCCTGTCAGGGCAGAAAATGGTGCAAACTGAGCTGCCCGGTTGATCATCGGCATGGGTGGATGCTTTTTAGAGACATAATGCGGCAGATTTACGATATCTTCATATGGCCACTGCTTTTTCATCCGAATTCCTCCTTCCTTCATCTGCAGGTGCATATTTCTGTTTCAGGCTTTGTGACCGCCTACCTGCCGGTTGCGCTCCCTGCCTGTCGCTCCCTCCCGGAAATTGACTCCTTTCAGGATAGCGTTTTTACCATATTTCTGCTTGATTTGCAGCATTGCTTCCTGCAGCTGGTGTTCCTTCTCCAGATTCTTCTTTTCACGTTCCTTCGCAGCATAATCCGTGAAGAGATCCATCTGTTCATAAACCGGTTCTTTTGCCCTTTCTTCTGAAACGACATGGTTCACCGCGATGTTGATCCGTCTGATCAGCAAATCAGGATTGACTGTCCTGTCAAAAATCCTCAATGCTGCATCCACAATCAGCCTTCCGGATGATGTCAGACGATCCAGGTTTTCTGTCCCGTGCGCATGCTTTGGCACCTTCTTTCCGTACCAGTCGTAAGTGACTTCCCCTCTGTAGTTTTTTTTCTGTCCGGTCAGGCTCTCATACATATATCAGTATGCCCCGAGGGCATATGTACTTGACCGCAATCATAGACTGGTGCAGCCGTCTGATAGTTGGCTGGAACCTTTCTGACACACTGGATACCTTCTATGTAATAGAGGCTGTCAAAGAAGCCATTAGGAACTATGGT
>JBGUOI010000236.1:0-43105 GCA_045118075.1 Porcincola sp.
GATACTGGAAAGACGGTTTATTCAATTTTCTACAAACATTTCTATGATGAAAAGGATTATGCGGCTTACATTCGGACTGTTAAGTTATTATGCTGTCAGCCTGATATGCGTACCTGTAGTTAAAGACTGGATTTCCGGTGCGCACGGCACCTTTGTTTCTTGTTATCTGCAGATGCTTTATGTGTCATTCATCTTTCCCTCGTTATTAAAGCGCTTCGAAAAGACATGACGTATACCAAACGCCTAAGTGATTTCACAAGGGATAATGAAAGAACAATTAAGAGAATGATTTCATAGATTCTTCATGCTTTATGAGGTAAAGATGATATTAATTATTACAGGGGCATCCCATGTCGGGAAAACTTATCTGGCACAACGGATGCTTGAGAAAAACAAATACCCTTATTTTTCAATTGACCATCTGAAGATGGGGCTTATTCGAAGCGGCATTACTGATCTCACACCGGAAGATGATGATGAACTTACAGATTATCTTTGGCCAATAGTGCGAGAAATAATAAAGACTGCTGTTGAGAATGATCAGAACCTTATTGTTGAGGGCTGTTATATACCTTTTGATTGGAGAAATAGTTTTGATGAGCAATATCTTCAGTCGATAAGATTCGTTTGTCTTGCTATGTCAGATGAATATATCGATTCACATTTTGAAGAAATAAAAGCACATGGCTCTGATATTGAAAGAAGGCTTGATGATTCTTATTGTACAGCTGAACAACTGAAACAAGATAATCGCCGGGTCATAGCTGGTTACCAATCTAATGGAGAACAGATTACTCTGATCACAGAGAGTTTTGATGATTCGATAAGAGGAGTTTTGGATAGACAACTTTGGATTTGAGGAGAGGCTAATAATGGGACTTGAGTTGTCAATTCTGGGGATCAGAAAGATCAAAGACGAAGAAATTAAAGAGTTAACAGGAAAAACAAGGACCGAAATGGAAAAAAGTAAATTTTTCCGAAAGTTTTTCCCGAATGCTCCATATGCTTCATGGTATTGGAGTTATTCTCAGAATGAGATTTCAGAGGATGGGAGATATAAAAATGTCATACATATGTTCTCTCCCGTAAAGGACGCAAACGGAGTCATTGTGTATGTGATATGGGTTGAAGAGTTAGGCTATTACTGGCATAAAGATCCGTATGGCCGGAAGCAGATTGATCAGTTTTTGGAAGATGTTGATGATGATTTGGACCGGAATCAGGTATTCTATGTAGTACCGTACGGCAATATCAGCATGTACACTGATCGAAGACCATCGGTGATGAATACGAAGGAAGAATTAGTTGCATTCATATATGGTTAAATTCTGATTGGATGCTCGGGAAGCGGAAAAAGTACATTTTCCAAGAGAATTCATGACGCCGCAGGGCTGCCTTTGATCCACCTGGATAACGTTTGGTGGAAATCAGACCGGTCGCATATCTCAAGAGAAGAATTTGATCAAAAACTGGGCGAAATACTGCAAGAGGACAAGTGGATCCTTGATGGGGATTACAGCAGGACCTACGAAGTGAGATTTCAGTCTTGCGACACCGTGTTTTTTCTCGATTATGATTTCGAAGAATGCATGAACGGAATTAAGGAGCGTGTCGGGAAGAAACGCAGGGATATTCCCTGGACAGAACAGGAACTTGATCCGGAACTAGTGAAGCAGGTTGAAAACTATGAGAGGGAGAATCGTCCTGTCGTATTAGCTTTGATTGAAAAGTATTCTGATAAAAACAGCTTCATTTTCAAATCACGTGTTGAAGCAGATGTGTGGTTGAGCAGACTGATCTAACTTCGGATTTATGAGGATAAATACATGGTTGAAGTATCTTTAATTGCTGCGGTCAAGGAGGATATTCACACTATATGGGAAATGCAGAAAGAAGCTTTTTCAGAACTGTTGGATAAATATGAAGATTATGATACGAATCCGGCAGCAGAGAGCTTCGAGAAAGTCATGGCCAGATTTGAACAACCTTGGACTGTATATTACTTTATTTCTGCCAATAATGTTAAAGTCGGGGTAATTCGAGTGGTTGATAAGAAAGATGGAAGCAGAAAAAGAATTTCTCCCATCTGGATCATGCCTGAGTACAGAAACAGAGGATACGCTCAGGCAGGTATAAAGGCAGTAGAGAAAAAACACGGTTCCGATCATTGGTGTCTGGATACAATTCTACAGGAAAGCGGCAATATTCATCTATATGAGAAGATGGGTTATCATTGGACCGGAAAGGTAGATAAAGTTAACGACAAGATGGATATCATTTTTTTCGAGAAAGATCAGCACTAATTTGTTTGGAGAGGCAAAATTACAGAAACAGAGGTTTCACAAAAACGACTAAAGGAATAAGTAAAAATGAGAGTAAAGATAGCTTTTGTACAGCTTCTTCCGGGAATAGATCTTGGTGAGAACCTTGATATCGGAAAGAAAGCATGTGTTGAGGCAAAAGAAAAAGGTGCAGATATAGCATTATTCCCTGAGATGTGGAGCGATGGGTATTATCTGCCACAAGATGAAAAAGAATTGAGTAGTCTGGCAATCAGTAAGGACAGCGATTTTATAAATGAATTTCGTGGACTTGCGAGAGAATTGCAAATGGCTATCGGTATAACATTTCTTGAAAAGAATAATCCGCGTCCGCTTAACTCTGTAATTTTCTTTGACAGACATGGCAATGAAATCCTGCACTATGCAAAGCTTCATACATGTGCTTTTGATGACGAGAAGGTATTATCAGAAGAAACAGATTATTATGTGGCTGATCTGGATTTGAATGAAGGAACTGTTAAAATTGGATCCATGATCTGTTTTGATAGAGAGTTTCCTGAGAGTGCCAGAATTCTGATGCTCAAAGGAGCAGAATTAATTCTGGCTCCAAATGCCTGCCCGATGGAAATCAACAGGTTATCGGCACTCAGAACAAGAGCATATGAGAATATGGTTGCGGTGGCTACATGTAATTATCCTGAAGGACATCCAGATTGCAATGGTCGATCAACACTTTTTGATGGAGTTCCTTGGCTTCGTAATGAACCGGGTTCAAGAGATATGTGCGTGTTTGAAGCGCCGGGCGAGCAGGGAGTGTATGTAGCTGAACTTGATCTTGACAGTTTAAGGACTCACAGAAGTAATGACATTATGGGAGATAAGTACAGGCATCCCGAAAAATATGACATCTTATCAGATCCTTATGTTCGAAAGGTTATAGGTGGAGAATTTGTGCACTGGTAGGATTCTTATCTTACAAGATTATATATTCAAAGCCTGGAGTCATCGGCTATTTTATTGACAGAAGAAATTCTAAAGATATGACAAGGAAATAGTGCTTCGGTTAGATTTATAAATTGGGATTTACAGAGATGGAGAAAGATCAGTCAGTATATACTGAGCATTCAAATACCGATTCAACAAAAAAGCAGGTTACATTACGCAATCCCACAAGCGTCTGGTTTTCTCACTTGGACGGCGACAGGGAAGAACGCTCTTTTTACTATTGCTTTTCGCTGAACGAGGACGACCGACATGATGCAGCCTACCGTTACTATGGTGATTTACCGGACGGGCGTCACTTTGGTACCTATGTCTTTCCATCAATGACTTCATATGCGGATTTTAAGGATCCTCCTTTCACGGGTGTCGTTATTGTGGAGAAAAACGGCAAAATGCAGTCTTCAACTCCGGCGGAGCAAATGCATCTGCACCCGGCGGAGCATTATTTTCCGACAACAATTGTGGCCTCACCTTCCGGAAAAACTTTGATATGGATCACCGAGGGCGAACTGTGGTCGTGGCATATGGTATTTCCGGAAGGGCGGTTCTTAACGGACAGCGGAGAGCAGGAGACCCGCTTCGGCGGCCGGAAGGTTCGGGATGCCTGTATGCATGCGGACGGTATTCTTGAGGTTCTCCTGGAAGACGGAGAGACCTTCGGAATCCTTTGCGACGAATACGTGCTTCTTAAACCATTTGAAGGGGGATGGATTCCGGGAGACGAATCTGCTGCCAGATGGATCGAGCAGCCTGTGGATTACTGGCCGGAATCGCTCATGCTCATGATCAGAAAGGAGTATACCGGCTGGCAAGCAGTCAATAACGTTGACTCCATTTTTTACAATAACTGCAGTGTGCGCCGGGTTTGTTTCGAACCGGGCCTGGAAGTCATAAAACACGGCATTCTCGCTATGAACGATGAACTGGAAACAGTGGTCATACCGGATTTTATTAAACAGGTGGAGTCTTTTGCTTTTGGATGCTGTGGATCTTTGAAAAATCTGATCATTGAAGGTGATTTATCACGCGTGGCAAAATGGGCCGAAGACGCCTTTGACGGCTGTCCCTGCGAAAAGTATTATAAACAAATTCGAGGACAAGGAGAGATTAACTGATGGGTAGAGCATTGTTATATTTGGCATAACCGCCTTAGGAAAGAAGGCTTACACCAAAACTGTCCTGCACATGGAAAACGTGCATTACGAGAAGTATTGAGGAGATACGGATATGTGGTTCTGGTTTGCACTGGGTTCAGCGGTATTTGCCGCACTGACATCAATACTGGCAAAAGTCGGAATTGAAGGTGTCGGATCCAATCTTGCTACGGCTATCCGCACGATGGTCGTTGTTATAATGGCATGGGGAATGGTTTTTATTACGCATCAGCAGGGTGGTATCAGATCAATCAGTCAGAAGAGCTGGATTTTCCTGATCCTGTCCGGTCTGGCAACGGGAGCTTCATGGCTATGCTATTACAAGGCATTGCAGATGGGAGATGTTTCCAAAGTTGTGCCGATAGATAAGCTGTCTGTAGTTATCACTCTGGTGTTGGCATTTGTTTTCCTTCATGAAGAATTTACTGCAAAGTCGATGATTGGCTGCATCCTGATCGGAGCCGGAACATTGTTGATGGTTCTATAAACAAACAAATTCGGATTTGCCGTGATGATGTGATAGTGAGTTCTATTTCAGGTTAACTGATTATAAGATGGCGAATAAAATGATTGATATAAGAATTACAACGAAAGATAATATAGATGAACTGATGAGCAGTCGTCTTGAAATGCTTAAGGTCGTCAACAATCTGCCAGAAGATTACGAGTACCCTGATGAAATGATAAATGAAATTTGCGATTACTTTTTGAATGGAGACCATCTGACTGTTCTTGCTATGGATAAAGATGTAGTTATCGGTTGTGCATCAATGAGTTTTGTTAGGGTAATGCCTACATTTGAACATCCCACCGGGAAACGGGCGCATCTTATGAATGTCTATACAAGAAGCGAATACCGCCGTCAGGGTATTGCTCGCAAAATGGTTGAATTGCTGATCAAGAAAACGTGGGAAAAAGGTGTTACGGAGATCAGTCTCGATGCTACCATATTAGGAAGACCATTATACGAAAAAATGGGATTTACTGGTTCGACGGAGTGTATGGTATTAACAAATAGATATCAGGAAATATCCAATTGCCGGCAAGATAACTGCTGACATCCGCTCAAACCACGGTAGTACGCGGGTTTTCAGTCTTTTGTCCGGGGAACTGACTACTTTTGACGGCGCACATTTGCGGATTTTTGCCGACTTATGCGATAAAATGTGTTTTACGTCATCCGGTGGAGTTTACGGAATAGCGCATAACTACGCAAAAAGAGGAGAATTATGATGGTCACGAAGGTGCTTTTCGTTTGCCTCGGCAGTCTTTGCCCGGCGGCGAACAGCGGCCTAAAATGGCGATAAATGACAATTCGTTATTTCTATACCAACACTGTACCAACATTCAGAGATAAAACCCTGGCATTCAATTGCATATCTCTGTTAACGGTGATATGCTGTTAACAGAGATATTTTTGCTGTTTTGGAAAGAGGTGTAACAACAATGAATTTGCGTGAGTATTTAAGGAACCGGAAAACATCTGTTTATCATCTTTCAAAGGAAAGCGGAGTGCCTTATACAACTTTAAACAGTATATGTAATGGAACCGCAGATATTAAGGAATGCCGTGTCAATACGCTGTTAAAAATCTGCAATGCGCTTGGCGTCGGATTGCCTGATCTGATTGACGATGCGTTCCCGGAGGCACACTCACATTATTTTATTGATGACAGCGTTATTTTGAATATCAGTGAACTGCCCAGACCTATAAGATCTACCATCAAGGAACTGGAGGAATACGATGAGAAGCGTGACCCGATGTTTTTTGAATGTGCGGATATGTTGTATATGATGGCAGATCGTTTTCTCAAAGACGGAGCGATTGATACATTGACACATGACAAACTTATTCTGAAATATCCGATCGCGTAAAGGAGGCCGGCTATTGAGAATCTATGATTTAACGAAATGTCCATACAGTAACAGGAATGGTTCATATGGCGGGGCTGCCGGCGATAAGGACGGTATATTGATTGATGGGGAAGAATGGATCGCAAAATATCCAAAAGCGACCATTGGAATGCACAAGAACGATAAACTGTCACCTTTTGCACAGACCCCGCTGTCTGAATATCTGGGAAGCCACATATATCAGATTCTTGGATATCCGGTTCATGAAACAATTCTGGGTATACGAAAGGGGCACGTTGTTGTGGCATGCCGGGATTTTTGCCGCGGAAATGCAAGGCTTCTGGAGATGCGCACACTGAAAAATATCCATCTTTCAGAGATGAACAGGGAATTTGGAACAGACCTGCATGAAACAAGCGATGACAGACTTGTGGATCTGAACGGTTCTGGGATCAGGTCGTTATAGACGGACTTATCGGCAATAATGATCGAAACAATGGAAACTGGGGCATCCGTGCAGAAGGAGATGGAAGAACGCTGGCTCCGATTTTTGATAATGGAGCATCGTTCTATCCTAAGAAGAGTACAGTGGCAATAGAGAGGATTCTTCAGTTGCCGGAGAAGGATCAGGCGAGGAACAATGCGAATATGCAGGAACCATATACGCTTGATGGTGATCATCACTTGAATTATGTACAGATGCTTTCTCTTGAAGAACCGCAGATACCTGTTGGTCAGGTGGGTTTGCTGAAGGAAGCAATCCGCAGGAATACCGGTCTTGTTGAACAGAGAATGGATGAGATCAGAGATCTGTTTCAGGATATCCCCGGAGAGTATGAAGGACATACGATCATTTCCGAAGCACGCAGGACGTATTATCTGAAATCTTTCCTTACCAGATTTGAAGATGTGCTCGTCAGACGGTGTGAGCAAATATAAGGAGTTAATCGAAAAGATGATTAAAACCTGGCACAACTGATATTGATTATTGATATAGTCAAAAAGGAAGGGGGCTGTCGCATAGGAGCGGCAGTCCCCTCTTTTGACCCTATATTGCAGTTTGACCGTCAGCAGAGAATGGATACTTCATCTTTAGCAATCCGTAGATTCCCTAAGAATCAATTCCGTATCAAGGATAAACTTCTGTGGTGTATTATCGGACGGAATGGTTATGGCGGTGAGCAGCTGTGAACAAGCCATGAAACCCATGTCATGCCGCGGCTGATTCACGGTTGTGATGTTAGGCGTTGTCATAACGGAGATATCAACATTGTCAAATCCCGCAATGAAAATATCCTGCGGCACCCTGAGCCTCTCCAGCATACATGCCCTCAGGGCAGCAGCGGCCATAATATCCGATACACAGAAAATCGCTTCCGGCAACGGCGCGGACTTCAGCATGGCTGAAACGGCAGAGACCGCCGTGCTGAACCGTCCGTCGGAGACAATGATCATATGGGCCGGATCCGGCGTGATACCGGCTTGCTGCAGTATCTCCAGGTATCCCTGCTGACGCAGCCTGGCATAAGTAAATCTGCCGGGATCGTTGTTGACGATAGCTATTTTTTTCTTTCCTGTGGAGAGAAGATAGCGCACCAGTTTCTTTGTTGCATTCAGATTGTCGATCGTGACATATGATACCATACCTGATTCATTAAACTCACTGCACTGGATGACGTTTGTCCTTGCACAGAGCAATTCAAGCACATCATCTTCTACTTTTTCCATAATGATCACACCGGAGATGTCTGCAGCACCAATCAATTGCATGATTTTCTGGATATTTACATGTGACAGAGATTCGTTCACAATGAGAAGCTGGCATCCGCTTGTCGCTGCAGTGTCCTGTATGCCTGCAAGCAGATCGGTATAAAAGGGATTGTTCAAAACCGGAAGGACAGTTGTGATCGGAT
The DNA here is from genome assembly GCA_045118075.1 of Porcincola sp. GTDB lineage: Bacteria > Bacillota > Clostridia > Lachnospirales > Lachnospiraceae > Merdiplasma. The sequence goes on from JBGUOI010000236.1 coordinate 8,206, forward strand.
AAACCGTTTCCCAAACGGACCGCCGCATGACCCGTTGGAGCAGTACAGATAAAAGGAGGCAGCAAATGAAACTTGGGCTTGTGAGTGCGATCTGTGACTCTATGACCTTTGAAGAAATGATCGATTTTGCCGCGGAGACCGGACTGACCTGTGTAGAAGTGGCATGCTGGCCGGCGGGAAAGGCTGAGAGACGTTATGCCGGTGTCAGCCATATTGATGTTGATCGTGTACTGGAGGATGACCAGTATGCGGAATATGTCAGGACCTATACGAAAGAAAAAGGGGTTGAGATCTCCTCTCTCGCTTATTATCCTAACACGATGGATGCAGCAGCAGACAAGCGGCTGGCAGCCATAAGTCATTTGAAAAATGTCATCCGTGCTTCTGCGCGGCTGGGTGTCAACCTGGTCACGACCTTTCTCGGAAGAGATCAGACAAAAACGGTGGAGGAAAACCTGGAGCTTGTAAAAGAGATCTGGCCGCCCATCATTGAGCTGGCCGAGGAAAAAGGGGTTCGTATCGGAATAGAGAATTGTCCGATGCTTTTTGGCCCGGATCAATGGCCGGGAGGGCAGAATCTGATGACTACGCCGGCAATCTGGAGAAAGGTTTTCGAAATCCTTCCGAGCAGTTTTCTTGGTTTGAATTATGATCCATCGCATTTTGTATGGCAGATGATTGACTACATCAAACCCTTGTATGAATTCAGGGATAAGATTTTTCATGTACATTACAAGGACATCAAACTATATCCGGAAAGGCTTCAGGATGTGGGCATTATGGGGTATCCTCTGGATTTTATGAGCCCGAAGCTTCCCGGGCTGGGAGATGTGGACTGGGGGAAATATGTATCTGCACTGACAGACATCGGATATAATGGCTATACCTGTATTGAGATCGAGGACAAAGCGTTTGAAGGGAGTCTGGACGAAATAAAGATGTCCGTCAGACTCAGCGCGCATTATTTGAGGAACTTTGTTGCAGAATGAGTTTTGCACTGACAACAAAAGAAACATCGATATGCTTTGTCGTCAAAGAAGTCCATACCGGATGATCATCAATAATACAATCAAGACGAGTGAGCTGCAGTGTTTCTGCAGCTCATAGTATTATTGACTTTTTACAGTCTTTCAGCAGCTATTGTTTCCTGAGAGAAGACCGGTGCCGAACCACAGGTATGGCTTCAGAGTTTCGATCAGATGATGTCAATCAGTAGGGGACGGTTCTGCAATCGGGTCTACAATTTCTGAGTTGTCCTGTGTGACACATCAAAATAAGTCGGATTCATGTCAAGATGGAATGATGAATACTGCAGATGATTTCAATATAATTAAGAAAAACAATGATTGTTACGAAGTCAGGAGGCAGTTATGGAAAACAAAAAAAGCGGAAAGTTAAGTCTTGCAACGATTCTTTCTTATGGCATGGCGTACGGCAGCGGGTATCAGATTATGGGATCGCTGGTTGGATCCTACCTGATGATCTTCTTCACAGATACTTTCGGGATACCGGCAGCTGCGGCCGGCGTCATCATGGTACTGGCTTCCATCTGGGATGCCATCAATGATCCGATCATGGGTGTTGTGGCTGACAAAACCCATACACGTTTTGGTAAGTTCCGTCCTTATCTCTTATGGGTTCCGGGCTGCCTTACAGTTGCAGTTGTCTGCCTGTTCATGAGCCCCAACCTGTCATCAACCGGCAAGATCATCTGGGCAGCTGTTTTTTATATCTTATATGGAATGCTCAGAACAGCCTTCGAGATCCCCTGCAATGCTCTGATCAACGCGGTGACGGATCTCGAATCGGAAAGACAGAAGCTCATCTCCACATACACACAGATCATGGGAATCTTCACTGCAATCACCACCTCATTTGCCCTCTCCATGGTATCCTTCTTCGGTGGTGAGAATACAGCGAAGGGTTATATGATCGTCGTCGGACTGGCCGGCGTTCTCATGACAGTCTTCTCATTCTGTCTGTTTGCGACCACCAGAGAAGATTATGTTCCGAAATCAAATGACACGAAACTCCCGCTCGCAAAACAGCTGGGCCTTCTGATCCGCGTGAAAGGTCTTGTCCCTGCGGTCATCGTCTGGGTTGCCGGATACATCGGTTTCAACGTAATGATGAGTTCCTCTGTATACTATGTAATGTACTGCATGGTGAGACCCGACCTGATCGGAAAATACATGATGACGATCTCTCTGGTGGGTCTGCTCAGCCCGTTCGTGCTGGTTCCCATGTTTCTGAAGATCTTCAAGTCCTTAAAGAAGGCATTCATTGCATCCCAGGTATTCACACTTGTCTGCAACCTTGCCTGTCTGCTCTTCCAGTCCAGCATCCCGGCAGTCTTTATCCTCTCAGGATTTGGCGCTCTTTTTGCTACCATGTTTATGGTATATGGTGCTATGATAATGGCAGAAGTTACTGACAGCAGCCTGGTTCAGACAGGCATTGTCATGAATGGAACCATCGCCGCTTTGAAGGGCTTCTCCAACAAGTTCGGCATCGCAGCTTCAAACGGCATCCTTAGCTCTGTCCTGGCCATGACTGGCTACATCGCGAACGCGGTCGGACAGGAACCGCAGGCTACAGTGACCGGTATCACCCTTGTAAGGTTTGGCGTGCCGATGGTCATGGCTCTCATAGCAGTTCTGGCACTGATGCGCTTCCCGGCTCCGAGTAAACATGCAGCGAACGAAAACAGATAAAGATAGAAGAGGACAGAAAAATGAACACAAAAGATATCGTGATCCGGGATCCCTTTATTTTGGCGGATGAAGGCAAGTACTACCTCTACGGGACAAGAAGTGAGACCGCCTGGGGACATGGAGATGGGTTCGACGTATATGAAAGCAGCGATCTGGAAGAATGGACCGGACCTGCAGAGATCTTCCGCCGTCCGGCAAATTTCTGGGCAGACAAGGAGTTCTGGGCTCCGGAATGTATCCGGAAAGGCGATAAATACTATCTGATTGCAACATTTGGCACGGAAGGAAAGGCCAAGGGAATCCAGATCCTTGAAAGCGATACACCGGCAGGACCATTTGCACTGCTCACAGAATGCCCGATCACGCCGAAGGACTGGAACTGTCTGGACGGAACCGTCTATACAGATGCGTCGGGTACATCCTGGCTGGTTTTCAGCCACAGCTTTCCGCAGGAACCCGGCGGCGCGATCACAGCGGCCAGGCTCTCCGACGATATGACCAGACTGGTGTCAGAACCGCAAACATTGTTCCATGCACAGGACGCCGCCTGGACGCGGCCTATCCCATTTGCCAAAGAAGAATTCGGACTGGATGGAGATAACTATTTTTCAGACGGTCCGTACCTGTTCTACAACAGACGCGGAAAACTGTGCATGCTTTGGTCCAGCTGGTCAGAACGCGGATATGCGATGGGCATATCCGTTTCAGAAGACGGAATCACAGGCCCGTGGATTCATGGGGAAAAGGCTGCCTACTACGGCGGCGGGCACGGGATGGTATTCAATGGAAACTCCGGGGAATCCTATGTGCTGTGGCATGCACCGAATGAGGCTCTGCACGAGCATCCCCGGCTGATGCCGCTGGATCAGTTTGCCGGGGGCGCAGATCAGGCCTGAATATGGGGGCACCATGGAACACTATGTAGATATCCGGACGATCCGGAACATTCTGGCGGAGAATTATCGAAACCATCATCAGAAGATGTCTTTCGATCAGGCACTCTTATACGCGATTCGAAAGGGACTGTGCAAGTTGGCAGTTCCTTCTTCGTTTGAGAGGACGAACCACTTCCAGGGGCGAACCGAATTCATCGGGATGATTGATTCCACTCTTGTGGAAGCAGACTTCATCCTGAACAATCCGCAAAAAAATGTCATCTCCGAGGAGCATATCATTCCGGAAGGAAAAGATGTGGAAGCAGTCTGCCATCTGCCGTTTGTGGATGACAGACTGCATCGTCATGATCATCTTGAAATTGATTATGTATACAGCGGATGCGCCGGGCTGCAGACAGAGGATAACACCTATATCCTGAAGGAAAATGAACTCTGCATCATTCCTCCCGAGATGCTCCATAACCTGACAGTGGATGATGAGGAGAGCATCGTCATCGGGTTTATGGTACGCATGTCAACATTCGATACGATCTTCGGAAATGTATTGGCCATGGATGATCTTCTCGCAAGATACTTCAAAAATATTCTATATAATAAGAACAACCGCCAAAGCCTGCGTTTTCACATTTCTCCGGAAGATGAACTGTTTTCAAAGCTGATTCAGGACATCATCCTCGAAGCACACAGCTCTGCACGGTATTCCGGAGCAATAGCCAACTGCCTGATACAGGAGATGTTCTTCCTCCTTCTTCGCGAATACAGCAGCACAGCCACCTATTTCACCCGGGACGAATTTATGTCAGGCCAGAGCCAGTTCCTGATGATACTGGAATACACACAGAAACATTACGACACGGTAAGCCTGGAATTCCTGTCCCGCTTCTTTAACTACAACGAAAGCTACCTGAGCCGCATGTTCAAAGAGAAAATGAACATGAACTTCAGTGAGCTTCTGATGAACATACGAATGAAAAAGGCGGCAGACCTTCTGAAAAACACACGCTTCAGCATTGCGGACATCTCCGAGATGGTGGGGTACACCTCAGTCGATTACTTTACAAAAGCATTCAAAAAAACCTACCAGCTCACACCTTCCAGATACAGGAAATCTTCCTGACGGCAATCAGATGATGGACCATCGTTCCGGGGGGGATCTGCCGGGTTTGTGAAGAGCCGGATGACATTGCGGAGAAGCTTCGGATGGAGCTTGGCATCAAGCTCATCAACGATCCTCAGACGCCCCTCCTTCAGGGCCATCAGGATAACAGGGAGCGCGGCAAACAGCTTGCGGGTTCCGTCGGATTCACGGGAAAACGGGAGCTCATAGAGCGTATCATGTAGGGTCCTCTGCGGGTAGAATTCATTGCTCTGCTGATCAAAGCGGAACCCGGTGATGCTGATCCCCATGTCGTTCATCATACATCCGGGATTACTACAAGAGTTTGGATTAAGCTACGCGGAGTGCTCCGTCCGGCTTTTCAGATGGCGGTGGATGACGACTGCCTGCACAAGAACCCGTTCGGATTTGAACTGGCAGGTGTCGTGGTTAATGACAGTGTTACCAGACAGGCGATCACAAGGGACCAGATGAGAAAATTTCTGAAGTTTGTCCATGACGACAACCACTACTGTCGGTATTATGAAGCCGTATACATCCTTTTCCATACCGGGATGAGGATTTCGGAATTCTGCGGGCTGACGATCAATGACCTGGACATGGAGAACAAGATCATCGACATCAACCACCAATTGCACAGAAATAGAGATATGTCTTTTGAGGTCACCACCACGAAGACCCATGCCGGGAAACGCAGAATTCCCATGACAGATGATGTGTATGAATGTTTCCAGTCCATTATGGAAAATCGGCAGGCACCGAAAAAGGAGAAAATGGTGGAGGGACTGACCGGATTTCTCTACCTGGATAAGAATGGATTGCCGGAAGTGGCGATGCACTGGCAGCACCGATTCAAAAGCATGGTCAACCACTATAACGAGATCTACAAGGTACAAATGCCGCTGATCACTCCGCACGTGTGCCGCCACACTTACTGCAGTAATCAGGCGAAGGCCGGGATGAATCCGAAAACACTTCAGTACCTGATGGGACATTCGGACATTGGGGTAACCATGAACGTATATACGCATCTGGGCCTGGAAGATGCGGAAGCAGAGATGGTCAGGATGGCCGAGCTGGAGAACGCGAGAAAGGAGCAGGCACTGCTTAGTGGCGAGATCATAGCTCCCGAAAGACGATTTAGGGTAGTTGGAGAATAAGCTGAGACGGAAAAGACTCATCACTCATATGGGTGGTGAGCTTTTTTTGTTGTAGGAACTATGGTATATTGAAGTTGATGTGAAGCAAGAAATCCATTTTATTGGTTTAAACCCGGAATTTGCGGAGGGATAAATGATGGCAGTAACAAAGTGCCCGCGATGTGGGAACAAGATAGCACCGAAAAAGCGGTTTTGCGCAGACTGTGGGTTCCCGGTCTGGGAAGTCGATCGAGTGTCAGATAATCTTATTAATAATCCGGTGCCTTTCCAGCTTTCAGATGAGCACAGAAAGATCTACGCAGCTTCTATGGCAAATGCAGCCACAGGGGATTCCGGGAAGGAAACTACCGATAATGGAACGAAAAAGCCACCAACGGGAGGACCCGGGAAGGTCTTTGTCTTTTTGGGGCTTATTGCGGCAGTGGCTTTGCTGGCAGCAGGTATTTTTGTATGGCAAATCTGGAAAAACAAAAAGAACCCGGAACCGCCAGTGCAACAGCCGGAAAGCACGAAGACAATAGAGAATACAGAAGAGAGGAATCATTTCCAAGCTGAAACTGCACGACAAACCGAAGAAACAGAACGGACGATCATTGAAACTGAGGAAGTAGATCAGACAGAACCACCAGTTACTGAAAAAAGAGAAGTACCTGAAAAGACCGCGAAACAGGAATTTCTGGTCACTGTAGAAAACGGCACAGGTGGCGGCCACTATCATTCAGGTGAAAAGGTACAGATCACAGCTGTGGTCCCGGAGGATTCGGAACTTGAGTTTTCAGGTTGGGAGATCACCGAAGGAGATATCGTTTTATCTGGGAGCTCGATGGTTACTGCCTATTTTATTATGCCCAAAGAAAATGTCTCCATTACAGCCAAGCTTTCGGAGATAAAGTACACGGTCACAGTGATAAACGGAGAAGGCGGAGGAGAATACTCGGCTGGTGATAAAGTGACGCTGACAGCGAATGAACCGGAAAAAGATCATGTGTTTGACAGCTGGGAGATAAAAAACGGTGACATGTTCCTTTCTGATTCGGCCTCAGAGACAACATCCTTTTATATGCCGCGCGGGGATGTGGAGATCTCAGCTGAATACAAAGAAAAAGCTTTCCTCACTGTGAAAAACGGTACAGCCGACGCCACAGAATTAAAAGCCGGTGAGTCGACTACCATTACAGCAAATGAGGCTGATGATGGATACATCTTTACAGGTTGGGCGATTGAGGGAGATGCTTCTGTGGAGGATCCCCAAAAAGAACAAACGACTCTGGCCATAGGGAGCGGAGATGTAACTGTTTCAGCGAAATATGAGGCTATTCCCGTTTTAAAGTCAGGAGAGGAGCTTCATGATATATTCCTGGAATTGGCTGGTTCTGAGATAGAGTATATTGAAGAAACTGAGACAGACGCTGGGTATAAGTATGCCCAAGAGGAAAGAATAGAATGTTTCCGCCGATCAGACACAGCTCCTTCGGAAGGGACAAAGACGATAGATATTTCTGAAGCAGGCCAGGCTGTTCAGGCGTGGTACGATGACACTGACGGAACAATTTATTGGTATGCGGATGTAAAAACAGTCAAACTAAATGAAAACACATCAGGGTTATTTAACGGTTTTACTTCATTAAAGGAAGTAGACTTTAACGGAATAGATACAGGGAATGTGACGAATATGGGATCTATGTTCTTTGACTGCAGCAGTCTAACAAGCCTGGATCTGAGCAGTTTTGACACAGGAAACGTAACGAGTATGGGAGCAATGTTCGTTAACTGCCGCGGCCTTAGAAGCCTGGATGTGAGCAGTTTTGACACGAGAAACGTGAAGGAAATGGGAGCAATGTTCGTTGGCTGCGGCGGCCTTAGAAGCCTGGATCTGAGCAGTTTCGACACAGGAAATGTGACGAATATGAATATTATGTTCGGTGGTTGTAGTAGCCTGACAAGCCTGGATCTGAGCAGTTTTGACACGGGAGACGTGAAGAATATGGGGGCTATGTTCGTTAGTTGCAGCAGCTTGACAAGCCTGGATCTGAGCAGTTTTGATACGGGAAATGTGACGAGTATGCAGGGGATGTTCGATGGCTGCAGCGGCCTGACAAGCCTGAACGTGAGCAGTTTTGACACGGGAAATGTGACGGATATGATAAGGATGTTCATTAATTGCAGTAGCCTGACAAGCCTGGATCTGAGCAGTTTTGACACGGGAAATGTGACGGATATGAGATGGATGTTCGATGGGTGCAGCAGTCTGACAGACCTTAAGGCAAATGATGAGATGATTAAAAAAATTGAACAGGCATCTATACCTATTCTAAAAACAGGAGAGGAGCTTCATGATACATTTCTGGAACTGGCTGGTTCTGAGATAGAGTATATCAAAGAAACGGAGGAAGACTCCGAGGATGAGTATGAGTATGCCCAAGAGGTTAAAATAAAACGTTTCTGTCGGTCAGACACTGTTCCTTCGGAAGGGACAAAGACGATAGATATTTCTGAAGCGGGCCAGGCTGTTCAGGCGTGGTATGATGACACTGACGGAACAATTTATTGGTATGCGGACGTGGAAACAGTCAGATTAAATGAAAACACAGCAGGGTTGTTTAAAGAGTTTACTTCATTAAAGGAAGCAGACTTTAGCGGAATAGATACAGGAAATGTGACGGATATGAGTGACATGTTCTATGTCTGTAGCAGCCTAACTAGTCTAGATCTAAGCAGTTTTGATACGGGGAACGTGACGGATATGATTAGGATGTTTGCTAACTGCATCAATCTGACAAGCCTGGATGTGAGTAGTTTTGACACGGGAAACGTGACGAGTATGTGTGCTATGTTCGGTGACTGCAGCAGCCTGACAAGTCTGAATGTGAGCAGTTTTGACACGGGAAACGTGAGGGATATGAGATGGATGTTCGATCGCTGCAGCAGCCTGACAAGCCTGGATGTGAGCAGTTTTGACACGAGAAACGTGACGGATATGAGGCAAATGTTCTTTGAGTGCAGCAATCTGACCAACCTGGACGTGAGCAATTTTGACACGGGAAACGTAACGGATATGAGGCAAATGTTCTTTGAGTGCAGCAATCTGACCAACCTAGACGTGAGCAATTTTGACACGGGAAATGTAACGGATATGCGTGGTATATTCGGTGACTGCAGCAGCCTGACAAGTCTGGATCTGAGCAGTTTTGACACGGGAAAGGTGACGGATATGAGGCATATGTTCTTTGAGTGCAGTAATCTGACCAACCTGGACGTGAGCAATTTTGACACGGGAAACGTAACGGATATGAATGGGATGTTCGATTCCTGTAGTAGCCTGACCAGCCTGGATGTGAGTAGTTTTGACACAGGAAACGTGACGGATATGTTTGGGATGTTCTACAGTTGCAGCAGCTTGACAAACCTTGATTTGAGCAGCTTTGACACAGGAAACGTGACGAATATGATGGGGATGTTCTTCAATTGCAGCAGTTTGACAAACCTGGATCTGAGCAGCTTTGACACGGGAAACGTGACGGAGATGGTTGCTATGTTCGCTGCCTGCAGCAACTTGATTAGCCTGGATGTGAGCAGTTTTGACACGGGAAACGTGACGGATATGAAACAGATGTTCAGTGAGTGCAGCAGCCTGAAAAGCCTGGATCTGAGCAGCTTTGACACGGGAAACGTGACGGATATGATGGGGATGTTCTACAAGTGCAGCAGCTTGACAAGCCTGGATCTGAGCAGTTTTGACACGGGAAATGTGAATAGTATGGGTAGAATGTTCTATGCCTGCGGGGGCCTTACAAGCCTAGATCTTAGCAGTTTTGACACTAGAAATGTGACGGATATGGGGGAGATGTTCTGGGATTGCAGTAGCCTTGAAAGCCTGGATCTTAGCAATTTCGACACGAGTAATGTGATGGATATGAGTGAGATGTTTGCTGCCTGCAGCAACCTTACAAGTCTGGATCTTAGCATTTTTGACACAGGAAATGTGACAAATATGAGTGGGATGTTTGCTATCTGCAGCAACCTTACAAGCCTGGATCTTAGCAATTTTGACACGGGAAGCGTGACGGATATGAGTTCGATGTTCAATGAAAGTAGAAGTCTGACAAGCCTGAATCTTAGCAGTTTTGACACAGGAAGCGTGACGAATATGAGTTGGATGTTTAGAGGCGACAATAGCCTTATAAGACTAGATCTTAGCGGTTTTGACACGAGTAATGTGACGGATATGAGTGAGATGTTCTGGGATTGCAGTAGCCTTGAAAGCCTGGATCTTAGCAATTTCGACACGAGTAATGTGATGGATATGAGTGAGATGTTCTATTATTGTAGTAGCCTTACAAAACCTAAGACAAGTGATGAGAAGATTTCTGATGAATATGAAAACAGGTCCGTGTAAGACGGCTTAGGGTAGTCGGAGAATAAGTAAAAGGATGATGCTCATCGCTCAGTTACGGGTGATGAGCTTTTTTATTGGAAGAAGGCCGGCGACTATGATATATTGACTAAGAAATATCCAAATGCCGCTAGAAAATACGGCATACGTCCCTCAACAGTGGAGAGATGGGCCGCCATCTACCGCGAGTTCGGCGAAAATGGGCTGGGTAAAAAGATCTCTAGTCCAACAAAGAAAAGTGACAAGGAAATCCAGTTGGAGAAAAAGATCGCCGAACTAAAGGAAGAGGTGGCAATATTAAAAAAAGCAGCGGCCTTCCTGGCGGAAGTAGGGCGCAGGTGAAATTCGGGTTCATGTACATAAACCGGACTGAATTTCGCATAGACAGGATGGCCAAAGTACTACAAGTTTCGCAAAGCGGCTACTATAAGTGGGTCCGGCGGATAGAAACGCCTCTAACAGAAAAGGAACAGGAAGACCAGATACTGAAGGATAAGATCTTCGAGCTGTTCCGGCAGTCGCGCGGCTCCTATGGGAGCCGGAAGATCACAGCTCAAATAAACAAGGATTCGGAGAAACTAATCAATCACAAGCGGATCGAGCGGATCATGAGAGAGAATGATCTGTTCTCCAAGACCCGTAAGAAATTTGTGTGCCTGACAGACTCCGATCACAGCTATCCCGTCGCAGAAAACATCCTGGCCCGCGATTTCAGTGCGGACAGGCCAAACCAGAAGATGGTGAGCGACACGACAGAAGTCTCCACAGAAGAAGGCAAACTCTATGTTGCTGGCATTCTGGACCTTTACGGGCGCATGCCGGCAGGCTTTGCGATCGGCAGCCACAATGATCGTTACCTGGTCATGCATGCGCTGGAAGATGCCCTTACAAGGGGCTTTGGTGGGAAAGGCTGTCTGTTGCACTCGGACCGAGGATCCACATATTGTTGTGATGAATATCAGGAGATATTGCGAACAAATGGTTTTGTGTGTAGTATGAGCAGAAAGGGGAACTGTTGGGATAACGCTCCCATGGAAAGCTTCTGGGGCAAGATGAAGACTGAGTGGCTCAAGCCAAAGTACAAGACCAGGGCTGAAGCTATCAAGGACATCTATGAGTACGTCTGGAGCTTTTATATTTACCAGCGTCCCCATGAGTCTATCCACTTTCTGACTCCATATCAGTACTGCCAGGCTGCCTGATCTTTTAAGGCATCAAAAAACCTGGCTTCATCAACTCCACCATTAGGGGTACACCTCACGGTAGTCAGAAAAGCCGATTTATACTACGTTTTGACTACTTTTGACGGCACACATTTGCGGGTTTTTGCCGACTTATGAGATAAAATGTGTTTTACGTCATCCGGGGGAGTTTACAGAATAGCGCATAACTGCGCAAAAAGAGAGGTTTTATGATGGTCACGAGGGTGCTTTTTATCTGCCACGGCAGTATGTGAGAGGGGCGGCGGGAAGGCCGGTTTTATCAGCTTTTCAGCTGATCTGAGATGAGTTTTATCAATGTTTTATCAACATTCAGTTTGATTTTGAAGTGTCCTCCACCGGGATCATGATCAGGGCTCGCTGCGGCGGGTCCTATTTTTAAATAAACACTTTTTCGTGCGACAAGTATTGCAACCACAGACTTGTCATGATAAACCCGGATTGTTATCATATATTCGAGAAAGAAATAATTATTGGGGATTTCCAGGAGGTCAGGCATGAGCAGAAAGATAATGAAAATGGATGACTCATACCGAAGTTGGATTCAAGAGATAAGCAAGTGGTTCCGCCAAAGTCAGATCAAAGCGGCAATTAAAGTCAATGATGAGATGCTGCGGTTTTACTGGGTTCTGGGCCGGGATATGGATCAAATAAAGAATACCTATTCCTGGGGAAGTCACTTTTACGAACAGGTCAGTACCGATTTAAAAGCAGAATTGCCGGATGTAAAGTCATTTTCTCCAAGGAATCTATTATATATGCATCAGTTCTATCGACTGTTTCCCGACGTGGAAATCACGCCCCAGGTTGATGCGCAATTATCAGAGAATATAAACACGCCTCAAGATGATGCACAATTGAATACGGTTTATATATTCCATATTCCGTGGGGGCACCAAAAACTTTTGATTGACAAGTGTAAGGGTGATCAACACAAAGCGCTGTTCTACGCTGCAAAAACTATTGAAAATAACTGGTCAAGAGCAGTGCTTTTGAACTTCCTGGATACAGATTTATACGAACGTCAGGGAAAGGCAGTTACAAACTTTTCGCTAACACTTCCGCCGCATCAGAGTGATCTTGCGCAAGCCATTACCCGTGATCCGTATAATTTTGATTTCCTTACACTTCGTGAAAAGTACGATGAGAAAGAACTGAAGGATGCCCTGATGGATAGGGTGGAAAACTTCCTGATGGAGTTAGGGACAGGCTTCGCCTTTATGGGGCGTGAAGTCAGATTGGAGATCGGAAATACAGAAAAGTTCCTTGATATGCTTTTCTACAATGCAAAACGGCACTGCTATGTCGTTGTTGAAGTGAAGGCGGTAGATTTCGACTCTTCCTTTGCCGGACAGCTCGGGACCTATGTGGTGGCAGTGAACCATCAGCTGAAAACGGAGATCGACAATCCGACCATTGGCTTGCTGATCTGTAAAGGCATGGACAGGGTTGAAGCGCAGTATGCGCTGGAATCCACCAGCCAGCCTCTTGGTGTGTCAAGCTACGAGCTGTCTAAACTCATCCCGGAAGAGTTTAAAGGCAGTCTGCCGACGATAGAAGAGATTGAAACAGAACTGGCTGAATAATGAGATTGCGTCCTGTGTACGGAAAATGGATTGAGGATAAACTTCTGTAAAAAAGGGCAGCAAAAAACCGGGGTGAACCAGGAGAAAAACAGAGAATTGGGATAAAGAATATGGACTATTCAATTGGGAAAGTATCCAGGCTGCTGGGCCTGTCTGTGGAAGGAATTCGCAATTATGAAAAGAGCGGCATCATACGGTCAAAGCGGGATGACGGGTCTAACTACCGTAAATACAGCTATCTTGACATAGCATCCCTGATTCGTGCAAAGACATACCGGGCCTGTGGTTTTTCGTTAAAGGAAACCAGTGAGCTGACCAATCAGCGTTCGCTGGATGAGATCGCCGATGCTTTTGACGATAAGATGATGGAAATATCTGCCGAGATAAGAATAACCGCAGAGAAAAGGAATTATATGAAAGAGCAGGCGTCTTTGATCCGGTCAGTTGAGGAAATGACAGGGAAAATCAGGATCTGCAGGATGCCTGCTATTTACCGGATCGAGTTTTCCAGGAACGGAGTGATTGATTTTTCGGACGAGACGACAGCACTTCTGCAGACCTGGATGCAGTATGAACCGTTTGTATTCTTCTCATCCCGGTATCATGAGAACAACGTGTATGGAGGGCTGGCGATCAGGGACAGGTATGCGGACCTCTTCAACATCCCGGCATGTTGCCGGGAGGGAGGGGGGATCCGGTATCTGCCGGAAGCCCTGTGCCTGATGCTGACAGTTAAGGAAGGGGATACAGGTTATTCCCGTGTGGAGACGCTTTCAGCACTGAAGGACTATGCGTCATGCCACAATTTTGAAATCGGCAGCGACCTGATCGGTCATACCGTAGCAGGTATCCATAAGAGCAGGGATTATCAGCGGTACAGACAGGTTTTTGCGCCTGTCCTGAATGAATAAAAAAACTCTAAAAACTTATCTGTCAGCCCTTGACCCGAAACCCGGTTTCGGGTCTATCTTTTTTCTGACAGAAATTAACAGGATGAAGAATCCCATGAGGCAGCACAAACAACTTTTTTGAACAGGATCCGGACAGGGTCGAAAAAGGAGGTACCGGATGAAAAACAAGATCACAAGAAGAGAGTTTCTGAAAGGCGCGTCGGCATCAGCCGGCATAGCAGCACTGACATCCCTCGGCTTCGCAGGGTATGCATCTGCTACAGAGTCAGAGGGCAGCGTGACCTTTGCCGACACCATCCCCTGGAATGCGGAGTATGACGCAGTCGTGGTGGGGTTCGGCGGAGCCGGAGGCATTGCGGCAATCGACATGGCAGATGCCGGTCTGGACGTGGCTGTCATTGAAAAGGCGCCGTACGGACATGAAGGCGGAAATACCCGCTATTGTTCCCAGCGTTTCCTCCATGTGGATGAGGAAAACCGCGACAAGATGATCACCTACATGAAGAATGTCCGCGGTCTGTATGAGAACCTGGAAGATGAAACTATTGAGTTTCTTGTGGACGGGTTCACAAAAACGCTGGCTTACTATGAGAAACTCGGCGGTGTGAACTACGAACTGAAGAAGGACCCGGAATTCCCCAGCTTTGAGGGTTCCGACATCGTTACGAAGTGTTACACCATGAACAACGGCGGCAAGGGCTTCTGGCCGATCATCCGCGCAGCGGCGATTGAGAGAAGTGAGCATATCCATGTATGGTACGATTCACCCGTAAAGAAACTGATCCAGGATCCGTATACCAAAACTATTCTCGGTGTAACGGTTGAGCCTGAGGATGGTACCTACAACATCAAGGCGAAACGCGGTGTCGTCCTTGCATGCGGCGGTTTCGAAGCCAACAACAAGATGGTGGAAGACTATCTGCAGCTGCCCTATGCGATCCCGCTCGGCAGCCCCTACAATACAGGCGACGGCATCACCATGGCTCTGGAGGCAGGTGCTGATCTGTGGCACATGAGCGCGCTTTCCGGCCCGTTCCTGGAGTTCCAGAATCCCGAGACCACCATCCCGTTCCGTCAGCTGATGGGCACCCTGTCCTACAGCACCCTGAAAGATACCAGCGCCATCATCATCGGTGCGGACGGAACCCGTTTTGTAAATGAGTGCGTAGGCTTAAAGCACGGGCATGTGATGTTCCATGGCATGTTCATCCGTGTACCCATGTCCCTTCCCTGCTGGGCTGTGTTTGACGAGAAAGCCAGACTCCTGAAACCGCTGTACCGTGTATGGAGCGAGGGAATGGAGAAAGAACTTGAGAAAGGCTGGATCATCAAGGGCGAGACATTGGAAGAGCTGGCAAATACCATCGGTGTACCGGCAGAGAACCTGACAGAGCAGATCATGCGTTATAACGGTTACTGTGCTAACGGTCTTGACGCGGAACTTGGAAGACCGGCAGAGTACCTGCATCCCTTCGGCGAGGGCCCGTACTACGCGCTTCCGCTGGTTCCTGCCATGATCAATACCCAGGGCGGCCCCACCAGGAATATCGACTGCGAAGTGCTTGACCCCGCAGGCAATCCGATTCCGAGACTGTACAGCGCAGGTGAACTCGGTTCCTTCTATTCCAGCATCTACCAGGGCGCTGGCAACCTTGCCGAATGTATGGTAACAGGCTGGAAAGTGGCTGAAAAGATTACGGCTCTGGATGAGTATGAACCCGAGACCGTGACGTTTGCAAAGGCTGACCAGGGCGAAGCGGTTGACTTCACACAGGAAGACAAGGTCTTCGAAGCCGGTGAAAATGAGTATATCGGTATCGGATACGGTATCGGCAGAATCGTTGTAAAGGTGAAAATGGACAGTGACAAGATCGAGAACATCAGCTTCCTCGAGATCAATGACACACTGGGAATCTGTGACCCGGCGATTATGGCCATCCCTGGCGCAATCATCGAAGCGCAGAGCACAAGCGTTGACACGATTTCCGGTGCGACGCGCACGTCTCAGGGTATCATTGACGCTGTGAACGATGCATTGTCCCAGATACAGTAAGGAGAGGAAGCTGATATGGCAGAATTTACAGAGGCACAGATTACAAGTATTGATACCTGTGAGTGGATTCATAAAATCAACGACTTCGGCAAACCTCTTGACAAACAGCATCTTGCGCAGGATCCGTACATCGGTGCGTATGTGGAGCATATCATTTACCGTGCGGGAACCGTAACCAAACGGCATACGCATACCTGCTCCCATGGAATCTATGTACTCTCCGGAACACTTCTGGCAAACGGAAAGACCTATGGACCCGGAACCATGATCTGGTTCCCCCAGGGGCACATCATGGAACACGGGGCTACTGAAGAAGAAGATGTTGAAGTCCTGTTTTTCTATACGGGAACAAGTGTTAATCGAGCGTTCGATATCTCCTACTGTCTTGAATAATGGGAAAAGGAACGTAACAAAAGCCAGGATGCATTAAGAGGTCAGGCCTCATGCTGCAATAAATATCGCAATATGAGGCCATTTTTGAATAAAAAGATAATGTGAATGGTTTAGTCGTACAAATGACTTGTAGATGGTGCCATTCATGAAAGGAGTTGTATGAAAAACAAGGAGATAATCGACCGGCTGACGCTGGAAGAGAAAGCTGCCCTGCTTGGCGGCAAGGGAGAGTGGGATTCCAGGGATATCCCCCGCCTTGGCATTCCTTCCATGATCATGTCCGACGGCCCTCACGGCGTCCGGCGGCAGGCAGGCGCGGGGGACCATCTGGGATTGAACGCGTCGCTTCCCGCAACCTGCTTCCCAACGGCGGCCACCATGGCCAACAGCTGGGACGAGGCGCTGGGAGAAGAGGTCGGCGCGGCGCTGGGAGAGGAAGCGGCGTCCCTGGGGGTCCATGTCCTTTTAGGTCCCGGCATGAATATCAAGCGAAGCCCGCTTTGCGGAAGGAATTTCGAGTACTTCTCGGAGGACCCGCATCTGGCGGGAAAGATGGCCGCCGCTTATGTCAGGGGTATCCAGAGCAAAGGGATCTATTCCTGCATCAAGCACTTCGCGGTGAACTCCCAGGAAGAGCGCAGGATGGCCATGAACGCTGTCGTGGATGAGCGGACCCTGCGGGAGATCTACCTGGCCGGTTTTGAGATCGCGATCGAGGATTCAAAACCGGGATCCGTCATGACCTCCTACAACCAGGTCAACGGAGAGTACGCAAATGAAAATATGCATCTCCTGAAGGACATCCTTCGCGGGGAATGGGGCTATGACGGCTTTGTTGTTTCAGACTGGGGCGGGGCGAATGACCACGTCGCGGCTGTCAGGGCCGGTTCTGACCTGGAGATGCCTGCCCCCGGCCTGGGCTCGGCCCGGGAGCTGGTGGAGGCTGTTAAGGCGGGTACCCTGTCCGAGAAGGACGTGGACGAGCGCGTGGACGAACTGCTGACTGCGGTATTTGCCACAGCGGACGCCGTGAAGAACGCGCCGGACAGATTTGATGTGGAAGGGCATCATGCCCTGGCAAGGAAAGCCTCCGCCGGGTCCATGATCCTTCTGAAAAATGAGGATGATATCCTGCCGCTTAAGAACGGCGTAAAAGTCTCCCTGATCGGGGACTTCGCCTTTGAACCCAGGTACCAGGGCGCGGGCTCTTCCATGGTCAACACCACGAAGCTGGAGACCCTGGAGCAGATGGTGCTGAAGGAAGAGGGCTTTACCGTGATCAAAGCCTGCCGCGGCTACAAGCGCAGCGGTGAGAGCGACGAAGCGATGCTGAAGGCGGCTGTTGCCGCAGCGAAGGAAGCGGATGTGGTCCTGTACTGCTTCGGCCTGGATGAGATGAGCGAATCGGAAGGGCTCGACAGGCAGCATATGCGGATCCCAAAGGTCCAGATTGATCTGCTGGAGGAGATGGCAAAGGTCAATCCGAATATCGTCGGCATCATCAGCGCGGGTTCGGCCATCGAGATGCCCTGGGACGTAAATCTGAAGGCGGTGCTCCACGGATATCTGACAGGCCAGGCGGGAGCCGGGGCCACGCTGGATATCCTGACAGGGCGGGTCAATCCCTCCGGAAAACTGGCGGAGACCTATCCGGAAACCTACGCAGATACCCCGTCCGCGCCGTATTATCCGGCGAAGGAGAGAAACTCGGAATACAGAGAAGGGATCTTTGTCGGGTACAGATATTTTGAGACGGCGGGTAAAAAGGTCCATTATCCCTTCGGCTTCGGCCTCTCCTATACGACATTCGCGTACAGTGACCTGAAAGCAGATGAAAAAGGCGCGACCTTTACCCTGACCAATACCGGCAGCAGGGACGGAGCGGAGACCGCGCAGATGTATGTGGGACTGCCCGGCGCGTCCGTTTTCAGGCCCTCGAAGGAACTCAAGGGCTTCAAAAAGGTATTTCTGAAGGCAGGCAAGTCAAAGACCGTGACGATCCCCTTTGATGATAAGACCTTCCGCTACTGGAATGTCAAAAAGAACGGCTGGGCAGTGGAAGGCGGCACATACGAGATCATGATCGGGCCGAACGCTGCCGAAGTACTGCTGACGGCTGAAGTCTCCCTCGCCGGGGACGGCGCGCCGGCACCTTATGAAAGCGAAAAGGTCGCGTGCTACGAAAAGGCGGACGTGAAGTACGTACCTGATGATGCCTATGAGGAGCTTCTCGGATATCCCATCCCCGACGGCAGCTGGGGCAACGTCCTGACCGAAAACGATGCCATCTGCCAGCTTGGCGGCGCAAAGAGCGGCCTGGCCAGGCTCGCCTACGGCGTCCTTGAAAAGAAAAAGAAAAAGGCGGATGAATCCGGCAAACCGGACCTGAATACCCTGTTTATCTACAACATGCCTTTCCGGGCCATCGGGAAGATGACCGGAGGCGCTGTGGACTCAAAAATGGTGGACGGCATCGTGGACGTCGTCAACGGCCATTTCATCAGCGGTGCAGGCAGCATTATCGGCGGATACTTTAAGAATAGAAGCGCGAATAAAAAATACGAAAAACTGCTTTCGGGAAAGGAGAAAAAGGATACATGAAAAGCTGGATCGAAAGGCATCCCGACCTTTGGGAGTTTATCAAATTTAATATACTCTCCAATGTGTCGACCATCGCCAGGTTTGTCATGACATGGATCGGGACCGCCATTTTTATCAACGGTCTGAAGATCCTCTCACCGTTCAAGTTCCTGATCTTTGACTATACGTCGGAGGGATCCCACGGGCTTGGAGGCTTTCTGACATTCCTGGTGGCGGAAGTGATCGCCCAGGTGGTCAACTTCTTTGTCCAGAAGAACTGGGTATTCAAGTCCAACGCGGATTTCTCCAAATCCGCCCCCAAGTATGCTTTGCTGGCAGTCATCATTGTAGTGGTTAACCTGATCCTTCCCGGGCACGTCACCAACCTGTGCATCAATCAGTTCGGCATGGGAACCGGTGCAGCCTCCACAGTCGCCACAGTCGTCAACACGCTGCTGGCGGTGGTGGTCAGCTATCCGCTGCTGAAGTTCTGGATCATGCCAAAGCAATGAGAAATGCAGCCAGGATTTACACAAGAAGACCGATCATGTTTACATGAGGAGGGCTTCTTGTGTAAAGACTGGTGTGTGGCGAATGCCACACATCGAGTGAGACGTCAGTCTCACGAGATGCTGCATTTCGAAGCAAGAACCGGAAAAGACTGTCCATGTTTACATGGAGCAGGATTTGTCCATGAAGCGTGATGTGTGGCGAATGCCACACATCGAGTGAGACGATAGTCTCACGAGATGCTGCATTTCGAAAATAAAAAAATAAAAAACCGAAAAAAACAATGACAGAAACCTGAAGTAAACACACGAGAGAGAGGAGGCCCCGTAAATGAAGAAAAAGATTTCCCTCCTGCTGGTGCTGGCGCTGATCGCTGTTTCATTGTGCGCCTGCAGCGGGAAGAAGGAAGACAAGCCGGCGGAAGGCGCCAACAGCGCCCAGACCGCAGAGGTTCCGGATGACAGCCCCTACAAGCTGGTCATGGTAGAGGAACCCAAACCCTCCGGCCAGGGTGCACCGGCGGCTGGAACTGCTGAAGCAGCTGATAACACGGCGGATACCAGCGATCCGTACAAGCAGGCAGCTGGCGGCGGAGACACATCCGATCCGTACAAGCAGGCAGCTGGCGGCGGAGACACATCCGACCCGTACAAGCAGGCGGCGGGCGGCGGAGACACATCCGATCCGTATAAAGCAGCGGCAGGCGGAACGAGTGACCCGTATAAGGCAGCGGCAGGCGGCGATACCACCGATCCTTACAAGGCAGCAGGCGGCGGCGATACCACCGATCCCTACAAGGCGGCAGGCGGCGGCGATACTACCGATCCCTACAAGGCGGCAGGCGGCGGTGATACCACCGATCCCTACAAGGCGGCAGGCGGCGGTGATACTACTGACCCCTACAAGGCAGCAGGCGGCGGACAGGCGCAGCAGGCAACAGAGGCCCCCGCTCCGGAAGAGCCGGCCGGATCTTATATTCCGGAACCCGGCGAAGGCGCCAAATATACCGTGGCCGTCACCGACGACGGCTGGGTGAAAATTGAGAATGAAGGCGGCGAGACCCTGGGGCTGTCGCAGACCTCTGGTGTCAGGATTGTGGAAGATGACGGCTTCGCCTTCAAGGACCTGAACCAAAACGGAACGTTGGATGTGTATGAAGACTGGCGGATACCTGCAGAAGATCGTTCTCGGGATCTGGTAAACCAGATGCAAGGTGTGGAAATGGCCTCAATCCTTGCCCATGGGGGCTGGGGTGATTTTACCACCGATCCTCTGACGGAAGAAGATGGATCTGCCACTTACCTTCGTGCTGGGGGGCGCGGCGGTGTAACCCGAAACCTTCCTCTGGGTGGCGGTGAACACGCCAAGTGGGCCAACGAGATTCAGACAGTTGCAGAGAGCTGCTACTACGGAATTCCTGCTATGCTTTCCATTGACCCCATCAATGTATCCGGCATGGTGGAAGGGGTTGCTCTTGCAGCTACAATGGATCCGGAACTGGCTGCTGAGATTGGCAAAGAAACGGCGAAGGAATACCGTGCGGCAGGTGTTACAGCCTTCCTTGGACCGCAGGTGGATATTGCTTCTCCTGTCATGGAGAGAGCTTACGGAACTTTTGGTGAGGACCCGAGGCTGACACGTGATCTTGCCACAGCCTATGTCAACGCCATGCAGTCGACTTATGATGAATCCGGCACGGATCTTGGCTGGGGTGAGGAGTCCGTTTACTGTTTCACCAAACATTTCGCCGGAGCCGGCTCCATTGAGGGTGGCCGTAACGACCATGCCTATGCTGGAAGATACGCCATCTTCCCCGGAAATAATTTCGGTGCTCATCTGATCACATACTTTGACGGTGTGTTCAGCCTCCCGGGTCTTACCAAATCCTCCGGTATCATGACCGAGTATGCTGTCAATGTCGACGGAAACGGCGAACCTTTCACTAAGACGGACTGGGCCGGTGCGTATAATCCTTACCAGTACGGAATGCTGAAAGAGTTCGGCTACGATGGACTGACGATCAGCGACTGGGGCGTATTCGGACACTTCGGACCAACAACAGCCGGCACCTGGTCGACCGGTATCTGGGGAACCGAGGACATGACTGTTCCTGAGCGGATTGCTCTGTGCTGGGAGCGTGGCGGCATGTTGCTGGGCGGTTATGGAAACATGGACGATGTGAAGGCAGCCTGGGATGTTCTGGTGAATAATCTGGGCGAAGAAGAGGCAAAAAAGACCATCTCTAATGCGGCGTATCATTATATCCGCACTATGATGGACCTGAATATGTTCGACCTGCCGTATTGTGACAGTGCTTATGCGGCAACGATGGCTTTCAGTGACGAATCCAATGCTTATGGTGTTGAGACACAGAAACCGTCAGTGGTCATGCTCAAGAATGATGGAACCATCAAAGAAAGCGGCAGCGGAAAAGAGAAACCCACTGTTTATGTGCCGTATATTTACACGGATGGCTTCTCCGTAACCTGGACAGCCGGCATCGTAGAAGGAGCGCCTTCCTGGAACCCGGGCATGGATCTGGAGATCCTCGGACAGTATTTTGAGGTGGTCACAGATACCCTCGGAGAGCCTTCCGGTGAACCGGACGCTGACGGAAACCCGACTTATACGAAGGATGACCTGACACGCGCTTCAAAAGAGGAAATAGAGAGGTGCGATTATGTACTGGTCGGCATGAATGCTGCTTACAGTGTATCCTACAATGCCCGTTGGGCCGGTATCCGCAGTACCTATGAGGTGCCGGATGAGGACGTCTATTATCCGCCGTCGCTTCAGTATGAAACCTATACCGCAGATACGGCAATTGATCCCTCGGTTTCCGGCGTGCTTTTGGAAGACGGTACCAGGGAAAACCGCACGACGAGGGGCAATACTGCTCACGATGATGTCAATTACGGTTCTCTGGAAGCACTCAAATATGCAGTTGAGGCAGCAGGTGATATCCCGGTGATTGTTTCCATGAATATGCGCCGCGATATGGTGTGGAGTGAAGTAGAGCCTCTGGCTGATGTGATTCTGGTCAGCTACAATTCTCAGCAGAATACGAATATCCAGAAAAATGAGGCAGTTGCCGAGATCATCCTCGGCCGGCTGGAACCCACAGGCCTTCTGGTATTCCAGCAGCCGAAAGATATGGAAGCGGTGGAAAAACAGGTAAGCGATGTCCCGCGTGACATGGAATGCTATGTAGATGCCGCCGGCAACACCTATGATTTTGCCTTTGGCCTGAACTGGGCCGGCGTGATTGATGACGAACGGGTAAAAACTTACTCTGCAGAACCACTGACGACCCCGGAGAAATTTGACTATACGGCATATGATGCAGCCTATGCGGAAAGCGCCGAAGCTGCAGCAGAAGATTCTTCAGCAGCCTCGGGCCCCTATGTTCCGGTTCCCGGCGAGGAGGCGAAATATACCGTGGAAGTGACTGCGGACGGATGGATCAGGATCGAGAATGAAGATGGTGAAGCCCTGGGCCTTTCTCAGACCTCCGGTGTTCGGATTGTGGAAGATGACGGCTTTGCCTTCAAGGATCTGAACCGGAACGGTCAGTTGGATGTCTATGAAGACTGGAGAAAATCTTCTGAGGAACGTGCAATGGATCTGACAGGGCAGATGGAGGGTGCCGAGATGGCATCGATCCTTGCCCATGGCGGATGGGGCGACTTTACGACCGAACCGCTGGCTGAAGACGACGGATCCGCTACTTATCTGCGTGCAGGCGGCAGAGGCGGCGTTACCAGAAATCTTCCCCTTGGCGGAGAAGCTCATGCCAAATGGGCAAACGCGATTCAGGAGGTGGCCGAGAGCTGCTATTACGGTATTCCTGCTATGATCTCTATAGACCCGATTAACGTTTCAGGCATGGTAGAAGGCGTAGCGCTTGCTGCTACCATGGATCCGCAGCTTGCCGCGGATATCGGAAAAGAAACGGCTAAAGAATATCGTGCGTCTGGCGTTACCGCTTTCCTGGGACCGCAGGTGGATATCGCATCTCCTGTAATGGAAAGATCCTACGGAACCTTCGGTGAGGATCCTAAGCTGACCCTGGATATCACAACCGCTTATGTGGATGCCATGCAGTCGACCTACGATGAAAGCGGCGAAGACCTCGGGTGGGGCGATGATTCTGTTTATTGTTTTACCAAGCATTTCGCAGGTGCCGGCTCGATCGAGGGCGGACGCAATGACCATGCTTATGCAGGAAGATACGCCATCTTCCCCGGAGATGATTTCGGTGCTCATCTGATCACATACTTTGACGGTGTGTTCAGCCTTCCCGGCCTGACCAAATCCTCCGGAATCATGACAGAGTATGCTGTCAACGTGAACGGGAACGGGGATCCGTTTACCGAAACAGACTGGGCAGGCGCATACAACATGTACCAGTACGGTATGCTGGATGAATTCGGGTATGACGGCCTGACGATCAGCGACTGGGGCGTGTTCGGACACTTTGGACCGACGACAGCGGGCGACTGGTCTACCGGTATCTGGGGAACAGAAGAACTTTCTGTACCGGAGCGCATCGCTCTTTGCTGGGAGCGCGGTGGTATGCTGCTGGGCGGCTACGGCAATATGGAAGACATCGCCGCGGCCTGGGATGTTCTGGTGAGTGACCTGGGTGAGGAGCCGGCAAGGGAAGTGATCGCCAACGCCGCTTACCACTATATCCGAACCATGATGGACCTGAATATGTTCGACCTGCCGTATTGTGACAGCGCTTATGCGGCAACGATGGCTTTCAGTGACGAATCCAATGCTTATGGTGTTGAAACGCAGAGACCGTCAGTGGTCATGCTCAAGAATGACGGAACCATCAAAGAAGGCGGCAGCGGAAAAGAGAAACCCACTGTTTATGTGCCGTATATTTACACGGACGGTTTCTCCGTAACCTGGACAGCCGGTATTGTAGAAGGAGCACCTTCCTGGAACCCGGGCATGGATCTGGAGATTCTCGGACAGTATTTTGAGGTGGTCACGGATACCCTCGGAGAGCCTTCCGGTGAACCTAATGCTGACGGAAATCCGACATATACGAAGGATGACCTGACACGTGCTTCAAAAGAAGAGATCGAGCAGTGTGATTATGTGCTGGTCGGTATGAATGCTGCCTACAGTGTATCCTACAATGCCCGATGGGCCGGTATCCGCAGCACCTATGAGGTACCGGATGAGGATACTTATTATCCGCCGTCGCTTCAGTATGAAACCTATACCGCAGATACGGCGATTGATCCCTCGGTTTCCGGTGTGCTTTTGGAAGACGGTACCAGGGAAAACCGCACGACGAGAGGCAATACTGCTCACGATGATGTCAATTACGGTTCCCTGGAAGCACTCAAATATGCAGCGGAGGCTGCAGGAGACGTTCCGGTGATCGTATCGATGAATATGCGCCGCGGTATGGTCTGGACCGATGTGGAGCCTCTGGCGGATGTGATCCTGGTCAGCTATAATTCTCAACAGAATACGAATATCCAGAAGAATGAGGCTGTTGCGGAGATCATCCTTGGCCGGCTGGAACCGACAGGCCTTCTGGTATTCCAGCAGCCGAAAGATATGGAGGCGGTGGAGAAACAGGTAAGCGATGTTCCCAGGGATATGGAGTGCTATGTGGACACTGCCGGAAATACATATGATTTCGCATACGGTCTGAACTGGTCCGGTGTAATCAACGACGAGCGTGTCAGCACCTATTCGGCGGAGCCTCTTACTTCTCCGGAGAAATTCGATTATGCAGCGTATGAAGCTGCAAATGCTGCCAATCTGACGGGAGTTTCCGAAGAGGCATCGGAGGAAGTACTGACTGAGAACGGTACGGAAACCGTTGCCGGTTAAAGTACGGTTGCAGCTGTCCATAAGTGCATGATTTCATATTTGCAGGAGGAGAAATAATGGTTAAAATCCTGACATCATTGCTGTCCCCGATCGTAACGCCGATGGGGGTCAGCGAAGCGGATCTGGCTTCCTATATCACGCAGCTGAAAGGCTATGTATGGGCCGCGCTGTTGCTGATCCTGGCCATGATCGTGATCATGTTCCTTGCTCACCTGGCAAAGAAGGGCAACCGCCATGTGATCCGGTGGATCGCGGGCCTGGGCTGCCTGGCCGGTCTGGTCGGTATCGTCAACGCGATCTGTTTCGGCCCGATGTACAACAACGTGGCCGGTTTCCTGAATGCCTCCAAGGTGGAACTGACGGAGGAGACGGTTGCCCAGAGCAAGGCGACCATCCAGAAGGTGGGTGAAGAGGGCATCATTCTCCTGAAGAATGACGGCATTCTTCCCCTGAAAGAGGAAGGCAAAAAACTGAACGTATTCGGATGGGCTTCCACCAATCCGCTGTTCGGCGGCACGGGCTCGGGCTCCTCTGACGCGTCAACGGCTGTCGGCATCCTTCAGTCCTTAAAGGACGCCGGCTTTGAGACAAATGACGGCTTAAGCGGCATGTACCGGGAATACAGGACGGATCGGCCCACCATTGCCATGGCGAGCCAGGACTGGACGCTTCCGGAGCCGCCGGTCAGCTGCTACAATGACAACCTGATCGGTGCCACGAAGGAGTTTTCGGACACGGCGGTGCTGGTGATCGGACGTTCCGGAGGTGAAGGCGCCGACCTTCCCACGGACATGGCGGCCGTGATCGGCGGATATTACAACCCGGCTCTGGCCGTATCTGCCGCGCCGGCCAACTACAGCTACATGAACGCGGTCTATTACAACAACGGCGCGTACGATGACTTTGAAGAGGGCGAATCCTACCTGGAACTGTCCAGGACGGAGGAGGACCTGGTGGACAAGCTCTGCTCCGAGTTTGACAACATCATCGTGATCATCAACGCCAACAACGCCATGGAGCTCGGCTGGGTGGATGAGCATAATCAGATCCGTGCCGTCATCCTGGCTCCCGGTTCCGGCAACACCGGTTTTGCGGCGCTTGGCGAAATCATGAGCGGAAAGATCAATCCCTCAGGAAAGACCGTAGACACCTATGTCAAGGACCTGATGGATACGCCGTATATCAACAACATCGGCAACAATGCCTATACGAACGTGGATGACCTGAAGGCAGCCATCGCGGCGGCGGACGGCGCCTATGAAGGCAACATCGCTTTCGCCAATTACGTGGAAGGCATTTATGTCGGATACAAGTACTATGAGACCGCTTCCGATGACGGTGCCATCAATTATGAGGAGAAGGTGCAGTATCCCTTCGGCTACGGCTTAAGCTACACCACCTTTGAGCAGAAGATCGACAGCCTCACTGACGACGGGGATACGGTCACGCTTCAGGTGACTGTGACCAACACCGGCGACGCGGCCGGCAAGGATGTGGTGGAAGTTTACTTTACGCCGCCTTACACCGACGGCGGGATTGAAAAGGCTTCCGTCAACCTGATCGACTTCGCGAAGTCAGGTTCCCTGGAGCCGGGCAAGAGCGAGACCGTTTCCTTCACCATCCGCAAGGAAGACATGGCAGCTTTTGACTCTGAAGGCATTAAGATCCAGGGCGGCGGCTACATCCTGGAGGCGGGCGAGTACAAACTCTCGATCCGCTCCGACTCCCATACAGTTTTGGATGAACAGTCCTTTACGGTGGACGCGGATATCGACTACAGCGCAGACGGCCGTTCCACGGACAACACTCCGGCTGTCAACGTTTTCGAGGAGTACGCAAGAGGCAAGTTCGAGGTCCTTTCCCGTGCGGGAGGCTTCGCGAATTATGCCCAGACCTGCGGCCGCAAACTGGAAGATGCGGACTATGTGATGGATGACGAGACGCGGGCCAAGGTCGAAGAGTACGCGGTAGGCTTCTATGACGGGACGAAATACGATGATGACGCGGATGAGATGCCGACAACAGGCGCCAGGAATGGTCTGAAACTGGCGGACATGACAGGCAAGGACTATGATGACGCCGACTGGGATAAACTGCTGGATCAGCTTTCCTTCGACGACATGGCGACCATGATCAACGTGGGCGGCTGGCAGACGGCGGCCATCGACTCTGTCGGCAAGGTCGGTACCTCCGACTGCGACGGCCCAGCGGGCCTGAGCAACTTCATCACCGGTGCCTACGGAACCGCTTATCCGGCGGAAGTGCTGATGGCGCAGACCTGGAACACCGAGATGGCCTATGAGATCGGCACCTCCATGGGACAGGAGTACGCGGACGCCAACAACTACGGCTGGTACGGCCCGGCCATGAACACCCACAGGAGCGCCTTTGCCGGACGTAACTTCGAGTACTATTCCGAGGACGGCGTGCTGGCAGGCAAGATCGCCGCGGCGGAGATCAATGGTGCCGGGACCAAGGGCGTGTATCCGTACATCAAGCACTACGCGGTCAATGACCAGGAGACCAACCGCTGCTCCTTCCTGCTGACCTACGCGCCGGAGCAGGCTCTGCGTGAGATCTATCTCAAACCCTTCGAGATCGCGGTCAAGAACTACGAGGGCACTTCCCTGGCGGCCATGTCAGCTTTCAACTGGATCGGTACCGAGCCCGGCTGCGCAAACAACGAGCTTCTCAACACAGTCCTCCGCGACGAGTGGGGCTTCAGGGGCATGGTGGAGACCGACTACAACGGATCCTACGGCTACCAGATCACCGACCACTGCATCCGCAACGGCAATGACCTGATGCTGGGCTTCAACAGCGCAGCTTCCAATGTGCTCTCCGACCAGAGCGCCACAGCCGTCAAGGCGATGCGCCAGGCCTGCAAGAACATCCTGTATACCATCGGCAACAGCGGCTATTACACGCTGAATGACCAGAGCAAGGCGGGCATGAGCAACATGCAGAAGATCTTTATGATGGTGAATATCACTACGGCAGCTGTCGTGCTGATTCCGCTGCTGATCGTGCTTCTTCGCTGGAGGAAGAAGAAAAGAGCATCCTGACACATTAGCATGACGTGAAATATATGAATGTATAACTGCAGCAACGGGATAGAGGGAGGCAAACGACTCCTCTCTCCCGTTGTATTTTTTGTACGGATCAGGTATATGGCGTTAAGGGGAGGGCCCAAGTATGAGCGGGTCTCCCCTATTTAGCACGATAGACAATGTCAGATTTTTCTCATTCTCAGCTTCTTCCTCCGGTCTTTGGCCGTATTAGTCAGTTCCAGAGCCGAGAGTACCTTAAAACAGTCTCGCGTCCCTCATCATCCAGTTTATAAAATTTGGACAGGAGCTGATCCGTTTTGTCCATCTCCGTATAAAGGAAGAAACACTGTTAAAATGAAGTGTATCATAACACAAAATCCGAGGAAAAAATCTCCTCATAAATGAGGCTTTTTGGTTTTTAAAAATATTGAAGATTGTTGAAAGTATGATAAAATTAAAAAATTTATGCCGATTATTTGTATACCAGTTGTGAGGTAAAAAGATGGTCAAAATTCTATTCGTCTGCCATGGAAGTATGTGAGCAGGGTAGGATAATCTCTTTCTTCGGGATTGATGGGCAGCAACCCTGATCAGGTATCATGATACAGCTGGGAAACACAACATATCAGCTGGGCAGCATTTTTAATAAAAACGGGAAAGAAAACCTGGGGGATAAGGTAAAACGGCTGCTAAAAAAGAATTGATGAAGGAAGCATACCTGAAAGATCTGGCTGAGGACCATAGAAGGGAAAAAGGACCTTACAGAGAAAGAACAGATATGTATTAGAATGACACGATGAGATGGGAGACAGTTTTGTTACAGAGCCTGCGACCCCGGAAGAAATCTTCAATGAATAGGAGTAGATTTAGATAGACGAGGAGATAATGTGATATATAAAGGGGGGATCTGAGTATGAGCAGATCTCCCCTGTTTAGCACTACCACAATATCAGATTTCTCTCAACTTCTTCCGTCGTTCTTTGTCCGTATTAGTAAGTTCCAGAGCCGAAAGTACCTTAAAAACAGTCTCACGTCCCTCATCGTCCAGTTTATAAAACTTGGACAGAAGCTGATCCGTTTTGTCCATCTCCGTATAGTCGAACAGCATTAAAATCGGTACAGTCCTGCTTTTGATATAGGATGCCTTGTTAAGGTGTGTTGTCAGGCCGCCCAGTTCAGACAGTTTCTCCGGCAGCACTTCTCCTTCCTGGTAGGGATTGTCTTTGCAGATTTCTGTTACATCAATTCCCAGGACGTTTGACAGGCGCAGGGCGTGGTCAAACCGGACGGATGAGTCGCGCCGGATGATCGAGTACAGTGTATCAGGGCTGATCCCAGCAAGGCTGGCTACATGCCGCACTGACATGCCGCTGTTCTTGATCGCGTTCTGCAGATTTTTTCCATATCCCATCTTTATACCTCCATACGTTGAATAATTCTTCATATCTGGCCGGTACTTATCATATCATAAACCGCGAGTATGTGCAATTAAAACATAAAAATAAAAAATGACTTGAAATGTGACGGCAACATGGGTATACTGGTTATGCTACTTGCAGTGAAAGCACAAAATAGGAAAGGAGAAAAGCATTGAAAGCAACAAGGGCAGCAAAAACATTCAATAATCTGGAGGAGGAAAAAATAAGGCTGGAGATGGAACTGAAACGGATCAATGATCAGATGGAGGATGCCTGCAGGACGGATGTCCCCAGGATGCTTACCATGCGGGAAGCCTCCCGGGAGACGGGGTTGTCATATAACCATATTCGTTCTCTTAGCAAAAATGGTAAAATTGTTTCCATCCGGGCTGGAAACCGAATCCTGATCAATCGTGAAAAACTGATCGACTATCTGAATTCGGGAAAGGAGCAGAGTATATGATCCATGAAACATTAATGAAACTCCGGGAAACAGATGATAACATCCGGAGGCTGAAGCAGCTGATTGCAGATATACAGGGAATAAAAGGTGGGGCACTCCGGGCAACTTCGTCTTCCGGCTTTGGCAGGCCGACCGAATCCCGCGCAATAAAGCTGGTTGACCTTGAGGAGGCGCTCGCCGGCGCTGAACTGGACCGGATGTGCTTTTGCCAGAGGCTGGAAGAAGAAAAAGCGGTATGTCCGGACGAACTGGTGTGGAAACTGCTCTGGGATCATTTCTATCTGGGATACCCCTGGAAGAAGGCAGGGCTCCGGCACGGGATGAAAGAATCTGCCGCGAAGATGCGTGCCTTACGATTTTTAAAGAAAATCGGAGCAGACGCATCTGGCGGAACGAAGGAGCATATGACCCTCGGAGAGCCCCCGGAATAATGACACTTGTGTCATTATTCCTAGGGGGTTATACAACGCCCTTAAAGAGCAACCAAAAAGCAGGGATGATTCTCGGTGAAGCCCACCAGAAAAAAACAGCGTGGAACATTGTGTAAAAGGAGGTGTTAAAAATGCAGGTCTCATACACGTTCCATATCAGCAGCAAGAAGAATGCCATCACAACAACAAAGAAACTATCCTCTACGTCCAAGCATAATCTGAGGAAATATACTTCACCCGGGAACCGGACCGGTCATTACGATTCCGGCAAGATCGTGCAGCTGGCCGGGACGGATAACCTGTTCCGGGATGTTGAAAACGTCTATCATGAGCAGTTCGACCAGGCGCTCGCGGATTACAACAAAAAACAAAAACGCGCGGATCGGAAGATCCTTGATTACATGCGTTATGTTTCCAAAAATGAGAAAAGCGATGTTGCGGTGGAGGTGATCATACAGCTGGGCGACAGGGAATTCTGGGCAAACATACCGGAGAGCAGGAAGCACCAGATGACCTATATTTTCAGGGACCAGATGAATGCGCTCCGGCAGCATCTCCCGGAATTTGTGATCGCGAACGCTGTCATCCATTATGATGAGGACAGTCCCCATATGCAGGTGATCGGCGTCCCGGTCTCTTCCGGTTACAAAAGAGGTCTGTCAAAACAGTGTTCGAAGACAAGGGTGTTCACGAAGGACTCACTGGAAAAGCTGCAGGATGTCCTGAGAGAGCGTGCGCTGAACGGAATGGAGAGAAATCCGGAAATCTTCGCCGGCGTTACCATGAAGCCCAAAGAGGAAGGCAGGAACTTCGATTACTCGAAGGAATTCTACATACAAAAAAAGAAAGAGGAATTTGAAAAAGTCGAGCGGGATCTTTCCGAAAGCCGGCACACGCTTTCCGGGGTCAAAGAAGAAACCGCGAAAGCAAATGAGCAGCTAAGCCACATGACATCGGAGCTTACCCGTAAAGAACAGGAGACATTCGCCCTGGTGCCTTTTCGCCAAAACGATGTGTTTCCGGTACAGGGAAAAATGCAGAAAGTTTTGAGTATCGACAATGATTGCCGGACCGTCCTTATGTGTGAGGATGATCCGGCAATCTATTATCCGGCGAAGCATTCCTTCCCTCTCGCCCTGGTCCAGAAGTCATTTTTTGAATATATGTATTCCGACCTTGGCCTGCAGCAGATGCGGGAGAATGCCCGGGAGGCAGAAGAGGCGCGGCGGGAGCAGGAAAGTAAGCGGCGGGAAATGGAGACAGAAAAGCAGGACCTGATTACCCTGAAAGAGGATATCAGCAGCCTGAAACAGGATGTGAAGGAACTGTCCGATATGCCATGTCCCTTCCGGATGGGAGACCAGTTTGAGATCGACGGAGAGATGATCACTGTCGATTTCATCTATTCTTATTCCCGGACAGTATCCTGCAGGACTGATACGGGGCAGAAGAAGGAGGTTCCCCTTCTGGAGGCCATCCGGGCATATAATGTTTTCCTGCGCAAAGAAGAGCTTACAGAGGAATGCAGCTCTCTTCAGCAACGGATTGATGACCTGAAAGCGGAGTGGGCAAGGAGGACTCAGATGGTCTCTGAGGTTGATACGGTCTGGAATGTGTTCCGGCATTTTCCCGCTATCAAAGAGTTTATATTTGAGGTGGGGCGACTGCTGAGGAGACCTCTTGCCAAGGTACAGCTGCCGGAAGTCGTGGAGGTATTTAAAGAAAAAGTGTTGGGGATGCAGGCACCGGAACATGAGCGGACCAGGAGCCGGAGCAGATAAAGACCGAGTTACAGGAAGATACGAAGCTTAGAACATGGAGAGCAGAAGCTTTCCTTTTTTATTGTATGAGACAACGGTATTTGTTCCCATACGAGAGGAGGTGTTTGTGATGGCAGAAAAAGGTTCGTTTATCAGTTTCAGCGAGATAAAGCGCGCGGTTTCTGCACGGGCTGCCGGTGAGATGTATGGCCTTCATCCAAACAGAAACGGTAAGGTATGCTGTCCGTTTCATCCGGATAAAACACCGAGTATGAAACTGGATGAGCGGTTTCATTGTTTCGGATGCGGTGCAGACGGGGATGCGATTGACCTGACGGCAAAACTGTTTGGATTGACCTTGAAGGATGCCGCGGTGAAGCTGAAGAGAGATTTCGGATTAACAGGGATCACAGGAAGAGCAGCTGATAAAAAGAAGAGTCAGGAAGCCTTCGCCGGAGATCTGAAAGATACAATTGATGAGACTGCACTTGTTAAAAGAAAGTTTGATCAATGGATCAGAAATGCACAAGATACTCTGCTGAAATATGTCTGGCAGCTGCGGGAATGGAAGGAGCTGTATGCACCAAGAGAGCCGACGGATGAGTGGCACCCTCTGTTCTGTGAGGCATTGCGGCAGGAAACCATCGCAGAATATTATCTGGATCTGCTTGCGCAGGGCTCGAAGGAAGAACAGATCTTTTTTTATAAGGAAAAGAGGGGGGAGGTGACAAAACTTGAAAAACGACTGGAACAGTGTAAGTCAGGATCTGATCAGTGACCTGAAAACGGATCTGCAAAAAAACCGGGAGATGAGTCCGGAGGAAATAAAGGATTCCCTGAAGCAGACCGCAAAGGGACGCATCATTCAGAGCATCAGTAATTTTACCCTGGCAATGGACCATGATCCTAAGCTGACAGGGCTGATCAGGTTCAATGAACTGACGGAGAGGGAAGATGTAACGGACAAAGCCTTCTGGGCCAGAGACGGGAACGCCCTTACAGATACGGACAAGGCATATATCCGGCAGTACCTGGAGGATACTTACGGATTAAGCAGTGAAAGAACGTTGGAGAATGCGATCAGGATTACGGCAAATGATAACAGGTATCACCCGATTCGGGAGTATCTGAATGCTCTTCAGTGGGACGGACAGTACCGGATCCGGTATGTGCTGCAGCATTTTCTCGGGGCAGACACATCAGACCTGACATACGAGTGCCTGAAAATGTTTCTGATGGGAGCGATCAACAGGGTATTCCATAAAGGGTGTAAGTTCGAGTATATGCTTTGCCTGGTTGGCGGTCAGGGCAGCGGAAAGTCAACCTTTTTCAGGTTTCTGGCCATAAAGGACGAGTGGTATACGGATGACCTGAAAAAACTGGATGATGAGAACGTTTATCGGAAGCTTCAGGGACACTGGATCATAGAGATGGGTGAAATGATGGCCACGATGAACGCGAAGAGCGTGGAAGAGATCAAATCCTTCCTGAGCCGGATGAGTGATGTCTATAAGGTTCCTTATGAGACACATCCGAAAGATCGCTTAAGACAGTGTGTGTTTGGAGGTACGACCAATTCGGAATGGTTTCTTCCCTTTGACAGATCCGAAAACAGGAGGTTTCTTCCAATCATAATCGACAGAAACCAGATGGAAGAACATATCCTGGCAGATGAAGCAGCATCCAGGGCTTATATTGATCAGGTCTGGGCTGAGGCTATGACTCTGTATCGGAATGGCGATTACAGTATGAAGTTCTCTCCTGAAATCGAATCAGCTCTGGAGCAGTACCTGAGCGATTTTATGCCGGAGGATACAAAGGCAGGGATCATACAGGCTTATCTGGACAACTGTTCTGATAAATATGTCTGTTCCCGATTGATTTACGAGCGGACATTTCACCATATCGGGGAAGAGCCGAAGACCTGGGAGCTGCGGGAGATCTGCGAAATCATGAACACATCCATTAAGGGATGGAAGAAAGTCAAGCAGCATCGTTATCCGGATTATGGTGTTCAGCTCAGCTGGGAACGGATTACGGACGATCCGGATATACACGGAGCAGACGAACGAAATGGAGAACCGTCAGGGGATGGCTTTGTTCCGGTT
Source organism: Porcincola sp. (assembly GCA_045118075.1). Taxonomy (GTDB): domain Bacteria; phylum Bacillota; class Clostridia; order Lachnospirales; family Lachnospiraceae; genus Merdiplasma. The sequence continues at coordinate 42,831 of JBGUOI010000236.1, forward strand.
CAGGAACAGATGCAGATTCCCTTTGACGAGAATTAGAAAATGGGAATGACAGCAGTTGACATAGACGTGACGGTGAAAGTGACAGAAGAATCCCGAAATAACAGCCTCTTTTGAAGGTGTCACTCATGTCATTCTCATAATGGGGTAAAGAAAAATGAATAACGAAACAGAAACTGAAACAGAGACGGAAACACAACGGCAGGGTTTTTCAGGGCAGGATGACATTTGAAAATGACACCTGCCTTGTCTGCTATATGTATGTAAAGGTGGGTGAT
>JBGUOI010000237.1:0-3510 GCA_045118075.1 Porcincola sp.
GGTTCTGCGCCTCCTCAAGCTGAGCGATGATACGCCCCTGAAGTTCCCGAAGCTTATTATTCATGTGTCATCCTCCCATAAAAAAATCCCCTGCCATAAGACAAGGGACGAATTGCTGTGCACCATCCTGGCCTTCATCTTTTGGCCTTTCACGGCAAAAAACCACTGCACACAAGTTTAACACATTTCTTTCTTATGTCAAGTACATGTCCAGTCCGTCTTCCCGGCCGCGATCAGAACGGAAATTCATCAGGATTTTCGAGGTATGCACTTACCTCTGCCCCGAAGAAAAACAGATAGATCGAAAAATACAGCCACAAAAGAGCCATCATCAGGGTGATAAGGCCGCCGTAAAGAAGCGACAGGTACTGCGCCGCCGACAGGTAGATCGAGAAGAAAAACGAAAAGACAGCCCAGGCGATCGTCGTGAAAAGTGCGCCGTATATCTGTATGCTGACATTCATCCTTTTATTCGGCAAAGACACATACAGGAAGGTAAACAGACCTGCCAGCATCATCATCGCCAGAAAGATCAGCAGGAAATTGGAGATCTTTCCTCCGGCTGCAATAAAAGGAAAAATATCGGACAGCTGGTTCTGGAAACGCATTCCCATGACCATGGCGCCGAAAGCCACGACAAAGGCGACCACGAGGATGATGGCGTACAGTGAAGAGCGGAATCTCAGCACAAAATAATTACGGTTTTCATAAACGGAATGAATGCTGTTAAGGCCGTTTGTAAGGCCCATCATGCCGCCGCCCGCCATCCACATGACCGAGATCAGGGCAAAGGAGAAAGAAGCGAGCGAACCCTGGTAGATGTTGCTTACCACGGAAGTGACTGCTTCCATCATATCTTCATTGAGCAGTGTGCTGAGCATGTCCAGCACCATTTTCTCAGAAAGAGGCGTATAACGCAGAAAAGTGAACATCAAAAGAAGCATCGGCGGAAAACTCATGATCAGATAAAAAGACGCCTGGGCAGAATACACACCCACCTTGTCAGCTGACATCTTTTTCATGAATCTCCGTACCAGATGCATCAGGTCGGATCTGCTTGGTTTTTTCTTCCTGCCGGCTTTACTGCCCGGCCTGTTCCCTTTTCTCCCCATAAAAACTTACCGCTTACTGACCCCTTCAAAACGCACTGCGATGAAAAAACACCCCAAAGTGCCGTTTCCTCAATTTTGACGTCCTAGCAGAGCCAGGTGGGTCTTCGCAGTCACCGCTTCTGTCTTCCCCTGACCAAGGAGGCCTGACATAGTCGGGAACGATCTTAAAGTCCCATAAACGAAAATGTAGGTTCAAAATAAGAGGATTGTCGCACACCCCAGGGATGTTTTCGCTTTTTTTATTATATAACAAGCGATTCCTTTTTACAATGCGCATTTTATTTGCTTTTTTTCGCGTTTGGGATTATATTATAGAATATTTTTCAAGAAAGAGATCCACGCCAGATCATGAGGTGTTGCTTTGAGAGATCAGTACTATGCAGAAATAACGCCGGAGCTTCTTTCCCTGGCCAGAAAAAGTGAAGCGGTCGGTATGATCGACCCCGGCCTTTACTCTGAATTCGACGTCAAAAAAGGTCTTCGCGATATCAACGGCAAGGGTGTCGTAGCCGGTCTGACCGATATCTCCCGCGTCAACGGCAAAAAAAGAGGGCCTGACGGAGAGGACATTCCCTGTGAAGGCGAACTTTTCTACCGCGGGCTCAATATCAATGACCTGGTCGACGGTTTTACAAAAGAAGACCGCTACGGATTTGAGGAGATAACCTATCTCCTGCTGACGGGATCCCTGCCCGACAAAAAACAGCTTGATACTTTCGCTCAGATGCTGCGAGATTATCAGCGTCAGCTGCCGTCCCATTTTGTCAGGGATATCATCATGAATGCGCCAAGCTCCGACATCATGAACGTGCTGGCCAGGTCCGTGCTTACCCTTTATTCATATGATGACCAGGCTGATGACATCTCCATCCCGAATGTGATGAGGCAGTGTCTCCAGCTCATCAGTATGATGCCGCTTATCAGTGTATACGGATATCATATCTACCAGCACTATTACAAGGGAAAAAGCCTTTACATCAATAATCCGAGGCAGGATCTGTCATACTCGGAAAACCTGCTCCACATTTTAAGAAAAGACGGGAAGTTTTCGCCCCTTGAAGCAAGACTGCTGGATCTTTGCCTGGTGCTTCATATGGAGCATGGCGGCGGTAATAACTCCAGTTTTACCACTCATGTGGTCTCATCATCCGGTTCGGACACCTACTCGGTCTTCGCCGCTTCCCTCGGCTCCCTCAAAGGGCCGCGTCACGGCGGTGCCAATATCAAAGTAGTCCGCATGATGGACGAATTAAAAAAGACCGTCAGAGACTGGAAGGATGAAGATGAGGTGGCCTCCTATCTCCAGCAGCTTCTTTCCCGGAATGCATTTGATCACTCCGGGCTGATCTACGGAATGGGCCACGCCGTCTACTCTCTTTCCGATCCGAGGGCGGTCCTGCTTAAATCTTATGCCGCAAGCCTCTCAGGGGAGAAAGGAATGCGGGATGAATATGACCTGTACTGCCTGGTTGAGAAACTGGCGCCGCAGATCATCGCCAAAAACGCGAGAATCTATAAAGGTGTCAGCGCCAATGTCGACTTTTACAGCGGATTCGTCTATCACATGCTCTCCCTTCCGACAGAGCTCTATACCCCGCTCTTCGCGATCGCCCGTTCCGTCGGATGGAGTGCTCACCGGATCGAAGAACTCACCAACCGGGGGAAAATCATCCGTCCCGCCTATGTGAGTATATGCTCCGACGAGACCTATGTTCCGCTCGGCAGGCGGTAAGTCCTCAGAAATACATCTTCTGGGCTTTCTTTGAAGCGACCATGAACCAGATCAGCACTGCAAAGAAAAGGAAATACATCACCCAGTAAAAGACCGGGTTGATCTTCACGACATAAGCGGAGAGGATCCCCAGAAGACCGGATGCAACAGAACACAGTCCCGTGATAAGGGTGCGCAGACCCATATAGCGCTTAAATCCTTCCAGGTCCCTGCACTGGGACTGGTTCATATCCTTGGGGATCATGATCCCCGGTGTTATAATATTTAAAAATCTGAGCTGGAACCATCCGTAGAGCAGGTAGGCTCCTGCCGCGATAATGAGGATGTCCATAAGGGATGTCATATTTGTTCCGGACATATCTTCCTCCTTTATCTCTTGATCCCGAGAAAATCTGTCACAGCTTTCTCCATCATGCCGGTCTCCACGACGCTGCGGTGTCTGACCGGAGCCGTTCGGATGCTCTCGACCGCAGTCGGAACGGGAACTTTTGTCTTTGCACTGATCGCATCAGCCAGTTCAAAATCATCCGTCTCTTCCAGACCGAGGGCACATCCTGCTGTCTGCGTAAACTTATACGGACTTGCCGTAGCGGCGATCACAGCCGGTGTAGAATCGGACGTCTCTTCCCGGTACTTATCCAGCACAAACGATGCCACCGCAGTATG
>JBGUOI010000238.1:0-40167 GCA_045118075.1 Porcincola sp.
ACAAACATCCGGCGCAGGCGTAGAGATATCAGCTATCAGATTTCTATACGCCCGCCTTCAAGGACGAACATCCGACGCAGGCGTAGAGATATCAGCTATCAGATTTCTATACGCCTGCCATCAAGGACAAACATCCGGCGCAGGCGTAGAGATATCAGCTATCAGATTTCTATACGCCCGTCTTCAAGGACGAACATCCGACGCAGGCGTAGAGATATCAGCTATCAGATTTCTATACGCCTGCCTTCAAGGACGAACATCCGACGCAAGCGTAGAAAAGCTTGCTTGTTAAAATCTCTACGCCTAGCGATAGGCTAGTGTATCAGCCGACTGCCGCCGAAGGTTTCTTTGAAAACTTCGGCCCGGTCGGACTGGTACCAAAGCCTTAACAAGCAAGGCCAACACATCTTTGATCTTTCCAGTTAAAAAGCGATTGCTGATCTTTTGAAGCCGGGTATGGCTTATCTCATAGGAATATTTGCATGATGAACGTTTCTCCGGCTTGTCTGCGCACTTAGCCAGAAACGCTGAAAAGTTATACATCGTCAGTTTTGCGTATATTTCCTGAAGCAGAAACTCCCTTTTCACAGAATGAAGATGGACCATGTTGCCGGCATATTTCAAATGTCTGAACGCAGTCTCAATGCCCCAGCGAAGTCGGTAGATTTCTTTGATTTCTTTACGTGACAGCCTGTATTGGGGGATATTGGTAACGATATATTCATAATTGTTTTCTCCGACCGGAAACTTTAATACGCGCAGTTTCAGGACATCAACATCTGTCGATCCTGGTTCGATAAAGTCGTAATGCCCCTTACTGTCGATACAATGGTAGTTTTCAAGCTGCCGGTTTTTCTTTGCCCTGGAACGGCCGACGGTAACAGTCACTTCGATGTCGGCCGCGTCGCCTTCCAGTCAGTGATCTTTCCCGGGGCAGATGCCCTTGGCAAAAGCTTCAGGGACACGGATCAGGAACAGCTGAGCATTATGAATGCCATGACCAAAAACGTTATAAGCAGCATATCCCCGGTCCGCAATGAAGATCGAGAACTGAGGTGAAAGCTGTTTTTGCAGGAAACGACAAAAGGCGTTTCTTTCATCCATCTGTTTTACAGGCTGGAGTTCGACATCAAGAAAGAGATCATTAAGTATGTCATAGAGGCTGTTGAGATGGATCTGGTTGATCCCTCTGCGACTGGAAATGCATTGAATAAAAGTATCAGGATCTGAGGGATTATAAGGAAGGTTTAACCGGGAACCATCACAGGCAATAAGCCGATACCCTTGAAAAGTCCTGAGAACAGGGATCAAACTGGTAAAAGTAAAGAATAAGTGTTTAAAAGCGGCACTCTTGATCTGACTGCGGCGCTGGATCATGGAAGATACGGAAGGGATCATGTCTTCATTGAAGAAGTCAATCAGTTCTGTGTTGAGATTATCTGCACCTGCAATCATAGGAAACAGCATAGTCTGCTCAAAAGAAATCTTTTTTGTGCGGGTGAAATCCGTCTCGGGATTTACGAGGAACTCAGAGCGGAGATCCAAAAGAGAAGCAATCGAAGAAAGCAAGCGTCCACGGACAAAATCAGGTGATAAATGCGACATTGCGGCACCTCCAAAAAGTAGTTTATAAACAAGGCCGCGCAACATTTTTTTGGAGACTTGTCAAGCGTTTTTCTAAAAAAGCAAAAAAAATCAGAGGATATTTCACCTCTGATTTGGTAGTGTTAGGTTTCTGTGTGCAGACAGGGGGGTACTATCTAAATGACATTGGGACGGCTCTGTGTCAGCATACGCTGACACAGAGCCGTCCCCTGTCACACTCAGCTAAGCTGTTTTACGCTCTCACGAATGATCAACTCGGATGAGATCTGCATGGTAATGTTGCAGGAATAGGGCTCGGCGATTCTCTTCATGAGGATCATCGCCGCGAATTTTCCGATGTCGGAGTGGTTAACCCGGGTGGTGGTAAGCGGCGGCTCGCTCACGGCGCTGGTGGCCACATCGTCGTAGCCAATCATGGAGATATCGTCGGGAATTTTGTAGCCATGCTCCTTCAGCGCGCTCATGGCGCCCAGCGCGATGTAATCCAGGTCTGCCAGGAAGACTGTCGGCATTTCAAAGCCCTTCGGAAGATTATCCAGGAATTTGTTCATTTCCCGGTAAGCTCCCTGCACATCGCAGGGGAGCGTAATGACGGGATGGATCTCGTCCTCCAGATGGTAGGCGTTGATCCCTTTGCGGAAGCCGTCCATGTGATGGCCGAAGTTGTTGATAAAGGTAGCTCCCTTCAGATACCCGATTTTCCGGTGGCCCATTTTGACAGCGTAGTCGAAGGCACGGAAGATGGCTGTCTGGTTATCCAGGGCGACCGAATCGATGTTCTCCAGGTCAAAGGTCCCGTCAAGCAACATCATCGGGATATCAAGTTTCTTATAATAAGAAAGATCTTCCTCGTCGATCTCGGTGGCCATGACGATGATGCCGGAGATGGGCAGCCCTTTGATGTACTGGATATACTGTGCCAGGTTCTGGTTCGGCACGTAGTGCGACAGGATCATATTGTAGTTCTGTTTGAGCAGTTCCTGCTGGGCAGCTTCGACGATGTCCGAGAAAAACGGCTTATCATTTATGATAACGCCGTGTTTTTTATGGACACTCATCAGAATGGAGCGGGGAGCGCTTTCTGTTTCTTCATTAAGAGTCTGGATCGCCTCCGAGGTGGAGTCGTTTATTAATTCAAGGACTTTTCTTCTCGTTGCCTCCGATACGCCGGGCCGGCCGTTGAGGGCGAGAGAGACAGCCGTGGTGGAGATTCCCAGCTGCTCTGCAATATCTTTGTTCTTTAATCGCATCTCTTACATTCCTTCTTTATACAAGTATGTATTCCTAAAACAATCCAATTGTAACACTTAAAAAATATAAAGTAAATACCTGATTTAGATAAACATATTTATTTCTTGCAAAAAAGAAGATTAGCGATCAAATAACAATAGAAGCTTAACTGTGATAAAGAAAGCCAGGATCCGGAATAATCAAGGAAAAGCAGTGGTATGGATGGCCTTGTAACAAGGCACTCTAAACTTTTGAAATAAAAAACTTTAAAAATATTTAATTTAATGCTTGACAAATATTAAGCTACGGATTAACATGGAAACAACAGAAAACGAAATGTTTGAAAGTAATAACTAAACAAAAATTAACCAAACAAACTTGATCCGGTAAAGCATCATAAGGAGGAAATGAAATGGCACGTATCGTACATGGCAATCACCCGTTTAACGCACCGAAAGACCAGCCCATGAGGATCGGTCATGAACAGTTCGGATATTTCACTTATCCGGATATCGAATTCCTGGGCAGCAGCGACCTGAACTGCCTGTTCATCAGCACAGACAAGCTGACGATGGGCTACTACGAATTCCAGCCCGGCGGTCAGTTCGATCCGCCCGATCATCATCCGGGAGATGAGTGCTACTACATTCTGGAAGGGCAGCTGACCGAAACGAACTGCAATTCCGGACAGGCCTGCACCTTAAATCCCGATGACGTGCTGCTTATCCCCAACGGCGCCGCACATGGCGGACACAACTTCAGCAACAGGAAGATGAAAGCGGTGTTCGCGTTGGCCCCGAACATGGTCAAGCCCGGAACGCAGACATTCCCGACAGACCTGGCCGGAAAGGTGAGAGTGCTCAAGGGAGCACAGGAAAAAGATTTCATTCATTACGACGCAATCGAAGAGAAAAAATACATCGGTTCCATCGACCGCCTCGGCAACTGGCCGGTGCCGGATAAAGAGTTGAGGGTCGATCCGAAATACCTTCGGGTGAACCGCCCGAATGACAGGCTCGACATCATCGTCGGCGAAAAGAACCCCTACCTGATGCGCTTTGCATTCAGCACGAAGGACATGAACTTCGGAGAACTGGTCCTTCCGATGGGCGGCCACGGATGCCGCATCTCCGATCCGGAGAGCCACAAGGGGCAGACAGCCATCTACGTAAAATCCGGATGCCTGTGCTTCATCATTACTGAAACGAGAGAAACATTTAAGCTGTATCCGGGAGAGGTGATGTACATCCCCGAGAACTGTGAGTACCAGATGATGAATTACGAAGCAGAGGCAGCTTCTGCGGTATTCGCGATCTCCGAACTTTGACCGGCCGTTTGAGATAACACCAGACAGAAGGAGAACAGGTATATGGCGAAGGGTATGAACGAAGACTATGTTCTTGAAACAAGAAACATAAGAAAAGAGTTCCCCGGGGTTGTGGCACTCAAGGATGTGAGCCTGAAGATCAAAAGAGGCACGGTTCATGCTCTTCTTGGAGAGAACGGAGCCGGAAAATCCACACTGATCAAGATCATCAGCGGTGTTTACAGCCAGACATCAGGAACGATCTTTTATGAGGGAAAAGAAATCGGGAAGATGACGCCTTCCCTCGCGATGAAACTGAAGATAGCGGTCATCCACCAGGAACTGAACCTGGTGCCGCAGATGACGGTGGCCGAGAACGTATTTATAGGCCGGGAGGTGATGACTTCCCTCGGAACCGTTGATTATAAGGAGATGCAGCGCAGGACGGCGCAGATCCTGGACCAGTTCCATATCGAGCTGGATCCGAAAATGAAGGTGGCGGACCTGAGCATCGCAAACCAGCAGATCGTGGAGATTGCCAAGACGCTCTCTCTCGACATGGATTTCATCGTCATGGATGAGCCGACGGATGTGCTGACCGACAACGAGATCGAGCAGCTTTTCGAGATCATCCGGAAGCTGAAAAAGGACGGAAAGACGATCATCTACATTACCCACCGTCTGGATGAGCTGGCCCAGATCTGTGATGAATTCACCATCCTCCGCGACGGAGAATACATCCACACCGGAAAGATCAGCGACTACAGCCAGAACGACATTGTGAAGCTGATGGTCGGCCGGGATGTGGGAAACCTATTCCCCTATGTGAAAGCACAGCCCGGTGAGGAAGCGCTGAGGCTCGAAAACTGCAGTGCCCGGGGCATTGTAAGCGATATAAGTTTCTCCGTTAGAAAAGGCGAAGCGGTCGGATTTGCCGGTCTGGTGGGATCGGGACGTTCCGAGCTGGCCAGATGCATATTCGGCGATACGCAGTTTGACAGCGGAACGGTTTATATCGAAGGGCAGCCCGTAAAGATCGACACTGTGAGGAAAGCGATCAGCAGCGGAATATTCTATACGACCGAGAACCGTAAGGAGGACGGCCTGTACCCGAATGCAGCGGTGGACTTCAATATGACGATTTCAAGCCTGGATGACATTGTTTCCGGACAGGTCATGAGCCGGCAGAAAGAAGAAAAGCTGACAAACGGGATGAAGGACAGGCTGGCGATCAAAACGCCGAACCTGAAAGCGGCCATTAAAAACCTGAGCGGCGGCAACCAGCAGAAGGTGATTTTTGCGAGAGCGCTGCTGACAAATCCCAAGATTATCATCCTGGATGAGCCGACCCGGGGCATTGATGTAGGCGCCAAAGCCGAGATCTACAAGATCATTAACGACCTGAAAACAGCAGGAAACGCCGTTATCGTAATCTCTTCGGAACTCCCCGAACTGATGGGGATCTGTGACCGCATCCTGGTCATGTGCGAAGGGAAGCTGAACGGAGAATTCACCAGGGAAAATGCAACGGAACCGAAAATCATGCAGTGCGCGTTCGGCGTAACGGAGGACAAGAACAATGACTGATGCAAAGAAAGGGAAGAATGAGAAGCTGATAAGCACGATCATTAAATATAAGAGCGCATTGATACTGTTTCTTCTGTGCATCTGTGTCACCATACTGACACCCAAGTTCATGAACTGGACCAATATCATGAACATCGCGAGACAGACAACGATCAACGGCATCATCGCCATCGGCATGGCCTGTGTGATCATCACCGGTGAGATCGACCTCTCCGTCGGTTCGGTGCTGGCTTTCTCCACACTGATCGTAGGCAAGCTGATCGGCGCCGGAGTGCCCGGGCTGCTGGCCGGTATACTGGGTGTTGCCCTGGGCGGCTTGATCGGCGTAGTCAACGGCTCGCTGATCTCCCTGATGGACCTTCCGTCCTTCATCGTCACCCTGGCTTCCATGTCCATCTTCCGCGGCTTTACCATGCTGGTTTCAGGCGGCATGCCGGTCAGCCTGCAGAACAAGATCAGCTTTTTCGGCGCAGGTTACATCGGCCCGGTTCCTTTCCCGGTCATCGTCTTCCTGACGATCTTCCTGATCATGTGGTTCGTCCTGACGAAGATGAAATTCGGAAGATATGTATACGCTATCGGCGGCAACGCAGTAACCGCCAGGCTTTCAGGCATCAACGTCAACAAGATCAAAATCATGGTATACGCCATCAGCGGTATCTTATCCACCATCAGCGGCATCATCATCGCAGCGAGACTGAATTCCGCTCAGCCGGATGCAGGAAACGGATATGAGATGGACGCCATCGCGGCAGCTGTCATCGGCGGATGCAGCATGTCGCAGGGCGGTGTCGGAACCATGGGCGGCGTCGTGATCGGTTCCTTCATCATCGGTGTCCTGAACAACGCGCTGAACCTGCTGAACGTATCGCCCTTCTGGCAGACAAGTGTTAAAGGCTTCGTCATCCTGGCCGCTATCATCATTGACAGACTGACCACCAGGGTCGGCAAGAAATAACCCATGTGCATTATGCAGAGACTGCATGGCAATAAATTAAGAACTGTTCACTCAATTGAAGCAGCAACTCAACCGGACAACACAAAACCAACAAATGTATTTCTTGAGGAGGAAAACACAATGAAAAAGAGAATGATCGCAATCGCAGCAGTACTGGCGGGAACCATGCTTATGGGAACAGGTGCCTTCGCAGAAGAGACCAAGACCATCGGCGCCATCTACTGGTCACTGAACAACAACTTTATGGTATTCCTGAAGGACAATGTGGAAGCCGAAGCTGAGGCTCTCGGATATGAGACCATCGCCATGGACTCCGGCAGCAGCACCGAGACCGAGCTGAACAATGTAGAAGACCTGATCTCCAAGAAGGTTGACGCTGTCATCATGGTCCCGATGGACTCCGAAGCATCTTCCAACGCGGTAAAACTCCTGAACGATGCAGGCATTCCGGTCCTGACAGTAGACCGTTCCACCACAGAAGGAGAAGTGATCACTTCCATCGCTACCGATAACTATGCAGGCGGACAGAAAGCCGGTGAATTTGCGGTTGAAAAGCTTGGCGGCGAAGGCAAAGTCGTTATCCTGAGAGGAACTCTCGGAACCAACCTTGAGACTGAGCGCTTCAGCGGTTTTTCAGATGCGATCGCCGACAGCAACATTGAAGTCGTAGCCGAGCAGTCTGCTGATTTCGACAGAACAAAAGCATTCAATACCATCGAGAACATCCTGCAGGCAAATCCGGACATCAACCTGGTCTATGCCGAGAACGATGAGATGTGCCTGGGCGTTTCCAAAGCCCTCGAAGCAGCCAACAGATCTGACATCATGGTCGTAGGTTTTGACGGAGCGCAGGAGACCCTGGAAGCCATCAAAGACGGCAAGGTGACCGGCACCGTATTCCAGCAGTTCGCCCTCATCGGCAAGACTTCCGTGGACGTACTTGATCAGTATTTCAACGGAGAGGCTGAAGGAATTGCCAATCCGATGCCCATCGACTGCGAATTCGCAAATGCCGAGAACATCGACGACTATCTGGCAGAGTAAAAGCGTGACAGGGGACGGTTCGAGACCACTGAAAAAGTAGCATTTATAAAGCACATATCTCAGGATTATCTCTGAAATTCAGGATAATCCTTGCAATTCTACCTTTTGTTGTGGTTTCTCCGAATGGCGGGTGGTACTTACATCCGCCATTTCCCTGTATGAATGGTATTTATATCTATTATCCCGCCTTTTTTTGTTGGTTTATTACATCCATTCTCTTCAGGTTCACCGCGATCGCGACGAACGTTGCCTGTAATCGCACGCTTTTAAGACCAAACCCATCGGCTCGGTCCATTCCGTGAAAACGTTTCATCTCAGCATTCTTTGGTTCGATCCTTGCTCTCACCTTGTAATGCTCCAGGAACGTCGCACTTTTTGTAAATTGGCTGTGTTCATACAATTCTGTGATGGATGTCCCTATACTCAGTTTTTTTGCAACTGCCCTTTTTTTCCTATACATTCCTGCCTGTATGGGCAGCTGCGGCAGCATTCCCTTTCAAATCCATAATCGATCTGCCAGGATATCCCCTTTTTCGTTTCCTTTTTCTTCTTCTTTCCTATACCACTTTCATTTCCATGAATGCACGTCCAGGTATCGCTGTCTTTATTGTATGTGAACAGTTCTTCGTTGATCCGATATGCTGAGTGGCTCAATGGTATATAGGCAGGAATATTCCGTTTTTTTAATTCCCCCAGCACATCTGGTCTGCAGTAGGCCTTGTCTCCATAAGCTGAGTTTGGTTCTATCCCGGCTTTTTGGGTCAGTTCAAGAAGTTCCTTATACTTATCTCCGTCTCTGTAGTTTCCGGGCTGTATGATTAACCCTGTTATGATACCATCTTCGGTCATCATAAATTCATTTTTGTATCCGAAAAAGCTCGTGGTGTGGTCCTTCCTTCCGACACGCGCTTCTTTATCCTGCAGCGAGCGGATCCCTTTCTGCTCGATGAAGAGATCGCTGTCCAGTACTTCCCGGGCTTCCTTTACACTGTCAAGTGAAGGATCCGAATGCTCGATCACATCTTCCAGAGCTTTCTTCATATCTGCCTTTGCGGCTGAATGATCCTGGTATTCTTCCCATCTGGGAAGCTCAGACGCTTTGTTTTTTACATCCTCGGCTGCTTCCTCATCAGTCAGGCCTTTCTTCAGGGCTTCCTCACGGAATATATTTTTTGCCATATGTTCCATGAGCCGTTTCGGCACCTTTTTGATCGTGTTTGCTTTGATATGGGTACTATCTATTATAATGCCAGACTCTTTTTTAATGATGCCTTTGTCCAGCATCTGGCGGACCATCTCTGTCAGAATATCATCCATGATATTCTCGTCGAGACGCATCTTTCGGAACTTGCAAAGGCTAGATGGATGCGGCAGTTCGTCCATCGGGGACAGATGGCAGAAATACTCACAAGCCCGGTTTACAGCGATCTCGTCAATGACAGCTTCATCGCTGAGATCATACATTTTCTGCAGGATACCGATCCGTACCATAATCTCAGGTTTCCATGCCGGCCGGCCGAATGTTTTATGATACTTATCAGCAAGGAGATCGTTCACAAAGGACAGGGAAATCTCGGAATCGATACGCAAAAGTATATGATTTTTAGGGATCCTGTGGTATTCTATGTGTTGAAAGAGATCGAGTTGCTCGCAGCTTGTATTTCTTAACATATATGAGATCCTCCTGGTTTTTTTGTTGTGGTGACTTAATTATACCATAGGATCTCATATTTTTTTATTTGTTAGACTTTTTCAGTGGTCTCGGACCGTCCCCTGTCACGGGTAGGTTTAACGATAAAACATATCACTGGAACAATATCCAAATATCCCCATGCAAATATGTGCAAAACGACTAATTAATCAATTATTATAAGGCGAGCATTGACAATTAAAGCAGACAGTGATATGTTTCTGATAGGTTAATCGTTAAACCAAAATTATGAACAACTGATGCATTTCATTTCAAAGAGGAGGGTCTAACACATGAAAAAACGTGCATTGTCAATCGTATTAGCTGGTATGATGGCGGCCACTCTGGCGGCTGTCGGTTCTGTTCCGGCCATGGCTGAGGATGGAGGTGAAGTAACCATCACAACATGGAACGAGGTTAATCCGGATGACTCCCTGAACATGTATAAGAAAGCGGAAGAAGCTACAGGTGTTAAGGTCAATGTGACGGTGATTCCAGAGTCTGATTATTCATCCAAGCTGAACCAGATGGTCAATACAGCTGACAGCTCTGCGGATATCATGATCGTATGGGAGAATGATATCAAGAACTTTGCTGAGGCCGGCGGCATCGACGCGCTGGATGATTATCTTGCCGATTCAAGCATTGATACAACAGATTTCATTGATGCGGTCGCGAAGCTTTCTGACGGACTTGGCGGAACCTATGGCCTTCCGTGGTGCGCGGCTACCGAGATCATGTACTACAACAAGGATATGTTTGATGCGGCAGGCATTGAGTATCCGACAAATGACTGGAGTTATGAAGACTTCAAGGCAGCGGCAGAGAAGCTGACAACTGACGGAGTGTACGGATGCACCCTCCCGAACCTGCAGACATGGTGGGCAGGCATCGGCGGCGCAGGCGACCAGGTTTATGATCCGGAAAGCGGTGAGCTGGTCATCGGCGAAGGGGCTGTTTCCTTCCTTACAGACTGCAAGGATATGGTTGACAAAAACATTATGCCGGAACCGTCTTCTGATACAACAGATATGTTTGCAGCAGGCAAGGCCGCTATGTCATGGCAGGGCAGCTGGATGATCGGTTCCTACGCAGGAAGCCTTGACTTTAACTGGGATATTGCAACGATCCCGACCAATCAGGTGAAATACAACACGCTTCATACCGGTTTCTATACACTGAATGCGAACAGCCAGAATAAAGAAGCTGCATGGAAAGTGATTGAGTATCTGATGGGTGAAGAAGGCCAGACGATCAACTCCAAGTCTTCTGCAAACCCGTCCGCACTGAAGACCATCGCTGATCAAGGCGCATGGAAAGTGGAAGCCGCGACATCTATTACGAACTGGGATGCCATGACAGATTCCCTGGCAGCAGGCGTGTTCGGTTACACTTGCCTTCCGTCCGGAGTTACCGGAGATGCTGTCAGTAAATTCAACTCTGTGCTTCTTGGCGAGATGACACCGGAAGAAGCGGTGGAAGCTGCTTCCCAGTATGCAGCTGAGACGATCGGATACTGATCAGACCGCACCGACTAGTCAATAAACAGTTCTGGTATTTGAAAGGGCAGGCTGCCGCACGAAGGTGCAGCAGCCTGTTTTACAGAAGCCGGCAGATATAGGCTTCGGCAATAAGGAGGAGTTTCAATGGCACAGAAAAAGCGAGACAACCGAACCGCATTTTTCTTCATACTGCCGTGGATTATCGGTTTTATCTGTTTTACCGTGTTCCCGGTGATTTTTATGGTCCGCACTTCGCTCACGAACGCGAAGATGGTTGGCAAGCCGAAATTCATCGGAGCAGCGAATTACAGAAACATGTTCAAGAGCGCGACGTTTCTCAATTCGCTTAAGGTGACGGTCTTCTTTACCATTGTGATGGTTATCGTCACCGCTGTTTGGGCAATGATCATGGCGCTGCTTCTGAACCGGAAGCAGAAACTGAATGGGATCTTTCAGTTCTGCTATTTTCTCCCGTCGGTCGTTCCTTCTGTTGCTCTTGCTTATGCATTCCGGACGATATTCGGAAAAGATGCCGGTCTCCTGAACGGTCTTCTCACTTTGATCCGGGGAGGAGCCGTAAACATCAACTGGCTCTATGATAAGCAGACGGTTTATCTGGTCGTGTTCTTCATCACGCTTTTCACCTATAATACCGGTCAGATGATGCTGATCTTTCGGTCCGGCCTGGCGGATGTTCCCGAGGATCTATACGAGGCGGCAGACCTTGACGGCGCTTCTGCGGTGCGGAAATTCTTTAAGATCACGTTGCCCATGATCTCACCGCTGGTTCTTTTCAATGCTGTTAACGGATGCATCAGCGCACTGAACGGATCTTTCGCCTTGCTGTATCCGCTGACCGGAGAAAGCGGCGATCCCAATGGCATGACGCAGGTACTCAGCCTTCTGATCTATAAAGAGGCATTCAGCAATATGAAACTGGGATATGCCAGCGCACTTTCTGTCATACTGTTCCTTCTGGCGGCGGCTTTCGGAATTGCGATCTTCCTGATTTCCGGAAAAACCGTTTATTATGAGAACTGACGGGAGGAGAGAAAATGGGAACAAGATCTAAGAAAACAACAGATGAGATCATTATGTATATTGTCAAGATCATTGTGGCCATAATCATGTTCACACCGATCATATGGATCCTGACCGGCGGGTTTAAAACTCTGACGGAGTTTACCACCTCTTCGAGCATTATCCCGAAAAAAGCCACCCTTGAGAACTATGCATACATTTTCAAACACTCCCCGATCTGGAAATATATGTTCAACACCATATTCCTGATGGCCGGGACCACGCTGGGGACGCTGATCTCTTCCTCGCTGGTTGCGTATCCGCTGGCAAGAATGGAATTCACGGGAAAGAAGATCGTGTTCAGCATCATCATTGCCACCATGATGATCCCGAACATCGCGCTGATCATTCCCCAGTATGTCATGTTCGGAAAGATCGGCTGGCTGGACAGTTATCTGCCTATGATCGTTCCGGCGTGGTTTGCGTATCCCTATAACGTATTTCTGTTCAGACAGTTTTTCCGTTCGCTTCCGAAAGAACTTGATGAAGCGGCGATTATTGATGGATGCAGCCGAAGGCAGGTATTCTTTAAGATAATAGTACCGCTCTCAAAACCGACCTTTGCGACCATTGCCGTTCTCTCGTGTGTGTTCTGGTGGAATGAACTGACACAGCCGGTCTT
Organism: Porcincola sp.; assembly: GCA_045118075.1. Taxonomy (GTDB): domain Bacteria; phylum Bacillota; class Clostridia; order Lachnospirales; family Lachnospiraceae; genus Merdiplasma. The sequence continues at coordinate 12,625 of JBGUOI010000238.1, forward strand.
CTATATCAATTCGGACCGGTGGAGGACCATGACCATTGCATTGATGACTTCATACACGTACACGGGAGGAAATGCATTTGTCATCAACTGGGCATCCATTATGGCCGCGGCTTCGCTGATGATCATCCCGCCGATGATTCTGTATTTGACAGGATCCAAATATCTGGTCGGAGGCATCAAGACGACCGGACTTAAATAGCCGGAGGCGGCTTTGCAGCAGCGGATCATAACTGCCGGAGGAAAAGATGATTACTTTAAAAGAAATAGCAAAACAGGCAGGCGTTTCCGCCGCGACCGTTTCTTATGTTCTGAACGGATCCCCAAAAGTTGGTGAAGCGACAAAGGAAAGGGTCCTGAAGATCGTTAAGGAAACGGGATACCGTTCCAATGTCCTGGCAAGGAGCCTTCGCAGCAGCAAGTCCAACATCATCGGTGTCATAGTGGAGGATCTGCAGGCGAAAATGACGCCCAAGATCATCGATGGCATCAATGCGAAGGCGGAGGAAAAAGGGTATCAGATCATGCTCAGCAATCTGAGGCTTATGAGCAAGATCGATGCGCAGTTCAGTCACATTTCGGAGTATCAGCAGGACATAGATCATGCGGTGCAGACGCTGATGGGAATGCAGGTGGACGGCATTATTTACGTGGGCATGCATGACCGGTGCATCCCCCATGTACTCAACGGAACCGAATGTCCCCAGGTCTACTGTTACTGCTATACTCGGGGAGAGGGATCTTCTGTGGGTTACGACAACACAGAGGTTATGTACAGGCTTACAAAACAGTTTCTGGATAAGGGGCACAGATCGTTCGGCATCATTGCGGGAAGAAGCGATTCAGAGCCGTCGGCGAAGCGGCTTCAGGGCATTCGCAAAGCACTGGATGAAGCGCACGTCTGCGTAGATCCGTCCATGCTCTGTTATGGGGACTGGAAGTATGAGCCTGCCCGGAAGATCGCCTGTGAAATGCTCCGGCGGGAGAACCGCCCGACCGCGATCATCGCGCTCAATGATGAGATGGCGGTCGGTGTGAGGGATGCGGCCATGCAGCTTCAGATCCGTATCCCTCAGGAGCTTTCGGTGAGCGGATTTGACTTCAGCGACGCGGCGCAGTTTGTCACTCCGCATATCACTACGGTACAGCCGCAGCTTGGCCGCATGGGGCAGCGGGCAATTGAAATACTGCTTAATAATATTGAGAACACGGAACAGGAAAATATAACGGTGGTCCTTCCGTCCAGAATTATTGACGGAGACTCTGTGTCAGGCCCGGGTATCTGAACTTTATCCGAATGGCCGCAGAAAGGGATAAAAATGCAGTGTGATTTGTTGAGAGGCGTTCCGAACAGGAAGGTTATTATTGATGATCATTTCTGGAATAACTATATCGGTGTTGTGGACACGGTTGTTCTTCCGTTCATGTGGGAACTGATCAATGACCGCGTGGAGGGCGCCGAAAAAAGCTGGTGCATTCATAATCTGAAAGTCGCGGCAGGCGATATTCGGGGAGAACACCGCGGAGCTGTTTTCCAGGATACGGATGCAGCCAAATGGCTGGAAGCAGTTGCTTTTTCTCTTCAGAAGAAGGCAGATCCTCGGCTGGAAGCGCTGGCAGATGAAACCATTGACCTGATTGGAAGAGCGCAATGTGAAGACGGATATCTGGATACGTATTTCATCATCACCGGGACAGAAAGATGGTCCAACCTTATGGAAGGCCATGAGCTGTATACGGCGGGTCACATGATCGAAGCGGCCGTTGCTTATTATGAGGCGACGGGAAAAAGGAAGTTCCTTGATATTGTCAGCCGGTTTGCAGACTGTATCGACCGCGCTTTCGGCCCGGAAGAAGGAAAGATCAGGGGGTATGCGGGACATCCCGAGATCGAGCTGGCCCTGGTCAAACTGTATCGCGCGACCGGGGAGGAAAGATACCTGAAGCTTGCCCGGTTTTTCCTGAATGAGCGCGGCGCGCAGCCTAACATTTTTGACACCCAGGATAACCGTAAATGCGGGAAATACATCTTCCCGGAATTCAGGGATTTTGATCTGGACTACATGCAGGCGGACAAGCCGCTTGCGGAGCAGACAGAGGCGGAAGGCCACGCGGTCCGGGCGGGGTATCTTTACAGCGGCATGGCAGACGTGGCGGCGGAGACCGGAGATGAGAGGATGTTCGCGCAGTGCGAGATACTCTGGAAAGATATGACAGAACGCAAGATGTATATCACCGGAAGCATCGGATCTGCGGCATACGGCGAACGCATGACGGGAGCATACGATCTGCCCAATGACACAAACTATTCCGAAAGCTGTGCATCCATATCACTTGCCATGTTCGGCAACCGCATGTTCAGGGCGACTCGGGACGGCAAGTATATGGATATTGTCGAGAAGGCTCTCTACAATACCGTTCTGGCAGGGATCGCGCTGGACGGAAAGCATTATTTCTATGTAAACCCCCTGGCGGTGGATCCTGAGACGGCAGAGCATAATCCGACCATGAGCCATGTGAAAACGACCAGGCAGCAGTGGTTCGGCGTTGCCTGCTGCCCGCCCAATATCGCGAGGACGCTGGCATCCATGTCTCAGTATATGTATGCGCAGAGCGAGGACTGCCTGTATGTGAATCTGTATATTCAGAACGAAGCAAAGATCTGTCTGGGAGACACCCGTTTCAGGCTGCGCTTGGAAGCAGACTATCCGAACAAGGGAAAGATTCGGGCAGTGATCGCCGGTCTTAAGGCAGAAAACGAAGAATTCGCACTCGCCTTCAGAATTCCGGGGAGCCCGGCAGCGCACATTTCCTACTGCCTCAACGGACAGAAAAAGGAGGGAACAACCGAGAAAGGATTCCTGATCCTTCGCAGAAGCTGGAAGAACAGGGATACCGTTGAACTTGAGCTGGACAACTCATTCCACTTTGTATACGCGAACCCGCGAGTCGGCGCGGATTCCGGAAAAACAGCGCTGATGAGAGGACCGTGGGTCTATTGCCTTGAGGAAGCAGACAACGGGAAACACCTGGCTGCCGTATTCGCAGATACCTCCTCGGAAATATCAGAAGTTCAGGTAGAAGGCCTGCCAGCCGGCGCCCGTGGAGCCCGGTTTGAAGGATGCAGGCTGAAAATAGAGGAGAATGCTCCGCTGTACTTCGACAAACATCCGGAAACCGAAAAAGTAACCCTGACAGCCGTACCGTACTGCCTGTGGAACAACAGAGGCAAAGGCGAGATGGAAGTCTGGATGAATGAAGCGTGACAGGGGACCGTCCGAGACCACTGGTTTTCGTCTAAATTTGGGGATAATGGAAGGATTTTCCCTCCCATTATCCTTCTTTTTTGCAAAAATACCTATCCGTACCATGATCTCTGGTTTCCAGGCCGGACGACCAAAAGTCTTATTATACTTGTCTGCAAGGAGATCATTCGTGAAAGCCAGAGAAATATTTCTTAACATATGTGGGATCCTCCGATTTTTAAGTTCGCACCTTAATTATACCAAAGGATCCCGCATTTTTTATTTTTTGGAAATTATACCGCCGCAAGTCGAATTGATTGGCCTGAAATCGGGATGCTATAAAGTGGGTGAACAGAAAAATAAGAATAGGAGGAGAGTAATATATGAGCAGGAATGTAAGCCCGCAAAAAAAGCAGATGATGCTTGAAGAAAATATTAAGACTCTGATCCCGAAGATGGCGGTCCCGACGATCATCGCCCAGATGATCACTACGATCTATAACCTGGTGGATACGTACTTTGTCAGCACGCTGGGGACGAATGCCACCGCGGCGGTTGGCGTCAACAGCTCTCTGGAACGTATGATCACGATCATCGGCTCGCTGATCGGCGCAGGTGCCTGCAGTTATATCTCAAGGCTGCTGGGGGCCAAGAAGGAAAAGGAGGCGGACAGGGTCCTGTCCACATCGTTCCTGACCAGCGTCGGCCTGGGCGTTATCTTCATGATCGTCGGCCGTCTCCTGTCAGAAAAATACTTGCCTGATTTAAACTTTAACAGTATAATGTTTTACATGGCTAAAGTGAAAAGGGCCTGTTATTTCAGAAGAAGCGTCGGAGAGTGATCTTTGATGCTTTTTCGGACGTTGACGGAAGGAATATTTTTTATGGATGGTTTTGTTCAAGCAGTTGAAAAGGTTAATGGTGCGGTCAATGGCTTTGTGTGGGGTCTGCCGATGCTGATCCTGCTGGTCGGTACGGGTATCCTGATGACGATCCTGACGAAAGTCTTCCAGGTGACTCATATCCATCACTGGATGAAGAATACGATCGGCGGTGTGTTCCGTGATGAGCATGTCACGAAGCATACAGACAAGGATGATAAGCAGATCAGCCAGTTCCAGAGCCTTTGTACGGCGCTCGCCGCAACGATCGGTACCGGCAATATCGCCGGTGTGGCGGCTGCTATTGCTGCCGGTGGCCCCGGTGCGATCTTCTGGATGTGGATCGTGGCTTTCTTCGGAATGATGACGAATTTCTCGGAGAATGTGCTGGGTATCTATTACAGACGCAAAAACATCCACGGTGAATGGTGCGGCGGTGCCATGTACTACTTAAGGGACGGCCTCGGAAACAAGAATAATTTCCGGACCATCGGTGCCGTGCTGGCTGTGCTGTTCTCGGCCTTCTGCGTGATCGCTTCCTTCGGCATCGGCAACATGAGCCAGGTCAATTCGATCGCCGCGAATATGAAAAATGCCTTTTCGCTGCCGCCCCTTGCAGTGGGCATCGTGCTTATGCTCATAGCCGGCCTGGTGATCGTGGGCGGTATTAAGAGGATCGCTTCCGTTACCGAAAAGCTGGTTCCGTTCATGGCGATCGCATATGTAGTCGGCGCGCTGGTGATCGTGATCTGCAATGCAGGCCAGATCGGCCCGGTCTTTGCATCCATCTTCAAAGGTGCATTCGGCATGAAGGCTGTCGGCGGCGGCATCGTGGGAAGCGGCGTGGCGATGGCCATCCAGTGGGGTATGAAGAGAGGCGTGTTCTCCAACGAGGCCGGCCTCGGCTCCTCTGTCATGGTACATTCCTGCTCTAACGTCCGCGAGCCGGTCGTACAGGGCATGTGGGGCATCTTCGAGGTGTTCGCGGATACGATCATTGTCTGTACGCTGACGGCGCTGGCAATTCTTTCCAGCGGCATGGTGGATCTCAACACCGGCGCGGTCATCTCCAAAGCGGAGTCCACCGCCCTGGTCTCCGAGGCCTTCTCTACCGTATTCGGCGTGTGGGGCGCCAGGTTCATCGCTGTTGCGATCCTGCTGTTCGCCTTCTCAACGGTGCTTGGCTGGAGCCAGTACGGCAGCAAGGGATTTGAGTACCTGTTCGGCACCAAGGCTGTAAAGGTCTATCAGGTGATCTTCGTGATCTTCATCCTGGTCGGCGCCACCATGAACCTGTCACTGGCGTGGGATCTGTCCGACACCTTCAACGGTCTGATGGCCATCCCGAACCTGATCGGCGTGATCGCCCTGAACGGCACCGTTATGCGGATCACCAGAAACTATGTGGACAGGAAGTTAAAAGGAAAGAAAGTGAAGCCGATGTTCTCGGCCTTTGAGGATATTCAGGAGATGCAGGAGGCAGCGGAGGCTGCGGCTACAAATAAGTAAAAATCTGACACGGGAACAGTCCTTACAAGGACAGTAGAAGAAATAAAACGCAACACCCTGTTCCACGGGGCACACTGGCGCTCTGACCGCGGCGCAGCGGTACATAAGGCTCGAGCTTTGCTCTCGCCAAGTACCGGCGCTGCGGTAGGTCCCCTTTGGAACAGGGTGTTGTATTTTATTCTCAGCGTAAACTTCAAAGGACTGTCCATTTCCGCGCGCGATTCCATGTGTTCTGCGGCCGTTGACGCAGAACCGTCATTGCGAAGAGGCAGAGTTGACAACAAAGAACAGATCCTTTGAATCTGTCTTTTGTTGTTAAGATGATTTATTCCTCCAACACCTGAATCTCCAGGCAGTCGAAGCTGATCTCTTCCACAAAGCTGTCCTGATAGAAGCGGGTCTTTGAATGGGCTTTGAATTCCCGGATGTTCTTGTCGAGCCAGATGGGCCTGCCAAGGTCGAAGTGGAGGCAGATCTCGTCGAGCAGCCGGAAGATCTTGTGCGTGCGGGTGTCTTCGCTTTCCTCCGTGACGACGGTGTCGGTCAGGAGGTGGTTGTCTTTCCAAAGTTTTCCCCAGATTTTCATTTGTCCCCCGTTTCTCACTTGTTCCCGGTATCCAGGATGTGCATGGTCCGCGCCAGCCAGCGGCTGTCGTTGTAGAAGCGGTACACTTCCTCGGAGATGCTCTGGATCTGCTTAAGGGCGGTTTCTTTATCGCTCCAGCTGTTGGAGAAGACGCACAGGATATAGTCGCAGGCAGGGGAGTAGACGATGGCGACATCGTTCTCCACCTGGTCCATCTCGCCGGTCTTGTTGCCGATGGAAACGCCGTCGGAGACTTTGGCCACGCCGGCAGGGATCTTATAGCGGGTCTCCTGCTCGATCATCATGTTCTCGATCTCGTTGCAGATCTTTCTCGAACCGAGCTGGCGGCGATAGATCTTCTCCAGGAACAGGGCGCAGTCCGGAGGATAGACCGTGTTGTTGTGTTCGGCATCGAACACGTAGTCCGTGTTGTCGAAGCCGTTGTACTGGTGAGTCAGCTCGCTGCAGCCCAGACGGCTGATATAGGCGTTCACCTCCCGGATGCCCTCGCGGATGGAGCCTCCGCCGAGGATCTCGAGCAGGCGGTTGGCATCTGTGTTGCTGCTGGCCCTGATCATGCCCGTAATGCGTGAGATGACTTCGTCCGTGCGGGCGAGCCGCTGGTTGGACATGGCATCGTAGGCGGCGCCCATGATGAACAGTTTCATGATGCTCGCGGATTTTACGGGCTGCACGTTGATGCTGATCGCGGAACCCGGACCTTCCCGGTTCAGGTTGCGGATGTAGATGCTCCAATTGCCCTCGTACTGCTCGATCATGCGCTCAAGAGAGATCTGGAGCATGTAGGGAGTGCGCTGGGCGGCCGGAATGACGAGTCCGCGGACACGGTAGTGGTCCTCCAGTGTCCGGACGTGATCCGGATAGGGGACCTCATGCTTCAGCTCGTGGAGCACCGGTGCCGGTTCGGTCTCGGTCTCTTCTTCGGTAACGGACTCAAGAAGGCTTTCGGTGCCGTCCTCGGTGAGGCCTTCAGAAAGGTCTTCAGTGAGATCTTCGGAGGCTTCTTCGGTCAGGTCCGCAGAGATTTCTTCGGTAAGTCCTTCAGAGACTTCTTCGGTGAGGCTTTCGGAGACTTCTTCAGTGAGATCTTCAGAAATCCCTTCGGTGAGATCCTCCTTGATTTCCTCTGTGAGCCCTTCCGTGATCTCCTCGGTGAGATCTTCTGTAAGCCCCTCAGTCAGCTCTTTTGTAAGATTTTCTGAGATCTCTTCGGAAAAGGCCTCAGAAAGATCTTCGGTGACATCTTCAGAAATTTCTTCGGATACTCCTTCGGTCAGCTCTTCCAAAATCTCTTCGGTGAGCTCTTCCAAACGCCCTGCAGCGGGACTTTCCGTAACTCCTTCCGATATCTCCTCGGTCAGTTCCTCCCAACTCCACTCGGCAGCGCTTTCCGTGGCAGCTTCAGAAAGTTCCTCGGTAAGTGTCTCGGTCTCTTCTTCCGTCGCCGGCTCGGCCGGGCGGCGGGTGTTTTCCGGGAAGCGGAAGTCATCGCCTAAGACGACCTTGGTCTGGCCAAGGAACTGTGCCAGGTTTTCGGCGTGTTCCGGATCGGTCAGGCTGATGGGGGGAGCCTCCGTGGCCAGTTCGGTCTCATAAAGGCTCTCGGTCCCGTCTTCCCCGAAGAGGGATTCGCCGGTTTCCGCCTCGGTCTCGGATAAAGCGTCCTCTAAGACGGAGGAAGCCGTTTCCGAAGCAGGATCGTTTCCGGGAGGATGCTGGGCGCAGCCCGTCATCATCTGAGCGGCCATGAGTACGCCCGCGAGGGCGGCCGGCCGCAGGTATCTTTTATTATACATACGAAATTTCTCCGTTTTTGATCGAAAACTGATTTTTAGAATCATACATCATCCCGCGTTTGTTGTAAAGCACCGCCCGGTGTGCTACACTCTTAAACAGGGAGGTTTGACGAAAATGCCGCAGAATAAGAATAAACCGACAGTGATCGTAGTAGGGCATAAAAATCCGGATACGGATTCTATCTGCAGCGCGATCGCTTACGCCTATCTCAAAAACAAGATCGACCCGGACTATAACTATATTGCCTGCCGGGCAGGGACCGTCAATACCGAGACGGGGTACGTGCTCAATTACTTCAATGCCGGCACGCCGGTTTATCTCGACAATATCGGGACCCGCGTCAAGGATATGGAGATCAGGGAAGTGCCCGGTACGAACAAGGGCATCTCGGTCAAAGAGGCGTACACGCTGATGAAAGAGCTCAACGTGTTCACGCTCCCGCTGACAGATGAAAACGGGAAGCTGGAAGGCCTGATCACGATCAATGATATCGCCAAATCCTACATGGAGGAGTACGACAGCGCCATCGTCTCGAGGGCGAAGACTCCCTACCGGAACATCTTAAAGACGCTGGAAGCCCAGATGGTCGTCGGAAACGAGGACGATATCTTTGATAAGGGCAAGGTGGTCATCGCCGCAACCAACCCGGATGTGATGGAGCAGTATATCGACAAGCACGATATGGTCATCCTCGGAAACCGCTACGAGGGGCAGCTGTGCGCCGTGGAGATGGATGCGGGATGCATCGTGGTCTGCCTTGGCGCGCCGGTCTCGAGAACCATCCAGCTGATGGCGAAGGAGCACGGGACGACCGTCCTGGTGACGCCGCTCGATACGTATACGGTGGCCAGGCTGATCAACCAGAGCATGCCGGTGGAATTCTTCATGAAGAAGGATAACCTGATCACCTTCCGCAAGACGGATTACACCGAGGATATCCGTGAGTACATGTCGAAGCTGCGTTACCGCGATTTCCCGGTCAAGGATAAGCAGGGACGCTATGTGGGCATGATCTCGCGCCGGAACCTGCTGGGCGTGCGCAAGAGGCGCATCATCCTGGTAGACCATAATGAAGCGGACCAGGCTGTGGATCACATTGAAGATTCGCAGCTGCTCGAGATCATCGACCATCACCGCCTCGGCTCTTTGGAGACCATCAATCCGGTGTATTTCCGCAACCAGCCGGTGGGCTGTACGGCGACGATCATCTGTCAGATGTTCAGGGAGAAACAGGTGGATATCCCGCAGCAGATCGCGGGATTGATGTGCGCGGCTATCCTTTCGGATACGCTGATGTTCCGCTCGCCTACCTGCACGCCGCGCGATGAGGAGACAGCCAGGGAGCTGGCCATGATCGCCGGGATCGACTGCAGGGAATTTGCGATGCAGATGTTCGCGGCGGGCAGCGACCTGTCCTCGAAGTCCGAGGAGGAGCTTCTCTACCAGGATTACAAGAAGTTTGAATTTAAGGATATGAAGATCGGCATCGGCCAGATCACTTCCGTCAATGCCCAGGAGCTTGGCAGGATCCGTGAGAGGATGGATCCTTTCCTGCGCCGCACGATGGAGACGAAAGGCCTGGATATGCTGTTCTTCATGCTGACCGATATCATCGAAGAATCGACGCAGATGCTCTTCTACGGTGAGAAGGCCGAGGACCTGGTAAAGGATGCGTTCCCGGATGCCGTGATCGAGGGAAGCTGTGCCATGGTCACCAATGTGGTCTCACGCAAAAAGCAGGTCGTACCGGCGCTGATGGCGTCGATCAACCGGCCCGACGTGTGAGATAAAATAAGCTGAAAATGCCCTGAAATGGGGATAAAAGGCGCGCCCTCTTTACAAAAAGGGCGCGCCTGTGTATAATATCAATGATTTATCGGTTGCAGGCCGGTCTTTTTTGTGACCCTGCCTGCTGTTGCCGCTGCTTTTTGGCAGGGTCCGGATGCCGGCCGGGGGAGACGCGCCTCATCCGGGACCGTAGGTTCACCGCCATTTCAAGGAAAGATGCGGTGCGAGGGAGTATAAGTACATAACGAGGTGACTTATGGAACAGTTTATCATCAGGGGTGGAAATCCGCTCGCAGGTGAAGTGGAGATCAGCGGCGCCAAAAATGCTGCACTTGGCATACTGGCGGCGTCGGTGATGACAGAAGACACCGTCCTGATCACAAATTTACCCGATGTCAGAGATATCAATGTAATGCTGGAAGCCATGACGCAGATCGGCGTCAAGGTGGAGCGTATCACCAGGCATGATGTGCTGATCACATCATCGAGGATAAACGCCGTCAGCATTGATTATGAATTCATCAAGAAGATCCGTGCTTCCTATTATCTTCTGGGAGCGCTGCTGGGCCGGTTCAGAAAAGCCGAGGTTCCGCTTCCGGGCGGATGCGATATCGGCAGCAGGCCCATTGATCTGCACCTGAAAGGCTTTAAGGCCCTGGGTGCTTCTGTCAGTATCAGAAACGGTTCTATCTGTGCGGAGGCAGATCAGCTCCGCGGATGTCATATCTACCTGGATACGGTGTCCGTGGGCGCCACGATCAATATCATGATGGCTGCTTCCATGGCCGAAGGACGTACGATCATCGAGAACTGCGCGCGTGAGCCGCACGTGGTCGACGTGGCCAACTTCTTAAACAGCATGGGTGCCAATATCAGAGGCGCCGGCACGGATGTGATCCGCATCCGCGGAGTGGAGAAGCTTCATTCCACGGAATATTCCATCATTCCCGATCAGATTGAGGCAGGAACGTTCATGTTTGCCGCCGCGGTCACCAGGGGCGATGTGATGGTCAAGAACGTCATTCCCAAACATCTGGAGGCGACTTCCGCAAAACTGATGGAGATCGGATGTCAGGTGGAGGAATTTGACTCTGCTGTGCGTGTGGCGGCGACCGGCCGGCTGACCGGGACGAACGTCAAGACGCTCCCGTATCCGGGTTATCCCACCGATATGCAGCCGCAGATCGGCGTGGCGCTGTCCCTGGCTACCGGAACCAGCATCGTGACGGAGAGCATCTTCGAAAACCGGTTCAAGTACCTGGATGAGCTGGCCAGAATGGGCGGCATGGCGAAGGTGGAAGGCAATACCGCCATCATCACCGGCGTGGAAGGCTTTACGGGAGCGAGAGTATCCGCTCCGGATCTTCGGGCCGGCGCAGCGCTGGTCATCGCGGGGCTGGCCGCTGAGGGCATCACCATTGTGGATGATATCCGGTACATCCAGCGCGGTTATGAAGCGTTTGATGAAAAGCTCAGGTCACTGGGCGCGGAGATCCGCCTGATCGACAGCGTCAGAGAAGCGCAGAAATTTAATTTCCGCGTAGTATAAACGCCCATAGGGCGCATCAGACCAAACGAGAGAGCAGATCCCGGCGCAATAAGTGCGCCGGGATCTTTTTGCTGATTAATACATAAGGAGAAAAGATCGATATGGAATTGATAACTGTCAGGGAATTATACAAGGATACCGATAAGTACCTGGGAAGCGAAGTTACGGTCGGCGGCTGGGTCCGCTCGATCCGCGATTCGAAGACGTTTGGCTTCCTGGTGCTTCACGACGGGTCTTTTTTTGAGACACTTCAGGTCGTCTACGGAGACAAGCTTGAGAATTTCGCACAGATCAGCCGCCTGAACGTCGGCGCAGCCGTGGTGGTGACCGGAACACTGGTAGCAACACCCCAGGCGAAACAGCCGTTTGAGATCCAGGCATCGAAGGTAGAGGTGGAAGGCGCCTCCACACCGGACTATCCCATGCAGAAGAAGCGCCACAGCGTTGAATTCCTGCGCACGGTCCCGCATCTGCGCCCCCGCACGAACCTGTTCCAGGCTACGTTCCGGGTGCGCTCGCTGGCGGCTTACGCTATCCACCGCTTCTTCCAGGAGCGCAATTTTGTCTATGTGCATTCACCGCTGATCACCGGCAGTGACGCCGAAGGCGCCGGTGAGATGTTCCAGGTGACCACGCTCGACCTGGCCAACGTGCCGATGACGCCGGAAGGCAAGGTCGACTATACGAAAGATTTCTTCGGAAAACCCACTAACCTGACCGTATCCGGCCAGCTCGATGTGGAAGCTTTCGCGCAGGCGTTCCGCAATGTCTACACCTTCGGACCGACTTTCCGTGCGGAGAATTCCAACACGACCCGTCATGCGGCCGAGTTCTGGATGATCGAGCCGGAGATCTCCTTTGCGGACTTAAACGATGATATGCGCCTGGCAGAGGATATGCTCAAATATATCTTCGCCTATGTGCTGGAGAACGCTCCCGAGGAGATGCAGTTCTTCAACGCCTTCGTGGACAAGGGCCTGATCGAGCGCCTTGAGCATGTGATCGCTTCCGATTTCGGACACATCACCTATACGGATGCGGTGGCCGAGCTGGAGAAGCACAACGACAAGTTTGAATACAAGGTCAGCTGGGGATGCGACCTGCAGACGGAGCACGAGCGCTATCTGACTGAGCAGATCTTCAAGCGCCCGGTCTTCGTGACGGACTATCCCAAGGAGATCAAGGCTTTCTATATGAAACTCAATGAGGACGGAAAGACCGTGGCGGCCATGGACTGCCTGGTGCCCGGGATCGGCGAGATCATCGGCGGCAGCCAGAGGGAAGAGGACTATGACAAGCTTCTTGCCAGGATCCGTGAACTGGGCCTGAGCGAGGAGGAATACTCGAAATATCTTGACCTCAGGCGCTTCGGCACCTCGCGGCATGCGGGCTTTGGCCTTGGCTTTGAACGCCTTGTCATGTACCTGACCGGCGTCGGCAACATCCGCGACGTGGTCCCGTATCCGAGGACCGTCGGCAACTGTGAATAAAGACCCGTACTGAGCGGGAGTGTATTTAAGGGGTAAACATGTCCAGATATCAGGATAAAAAGAAAAAAGGGAGCGCCGTGGGCACTTTCTTTACCACGGTGCTGCTGATCGCTTCCCTCGGGGTGTTCTGCTACGCCGGATACAAACTCTACGGATACTACCAGGATTACAAGGTGGGTACCGACGAGTATAAAGAGCTGCGCACCAATTTCGGAAGCGACAGCGACGACACGGTCGTGCTCGGCGGTGAGGACGGGACGGTCAACGCCCCCGGAGGCGAGACCTACGAGCCTCAGGGCAACGGCAGGAGCGGCATCCTGCTTGACAATATCGAAGTGCTTGAAGATCCCGCCCAAAAAGATGCGGAGATCGAAAAGGCGGCAGCCGAGGAAGTCGAGGACGACGGGGAGATGAAGGTTCTCCCGGTGCTCAAAAATCCGATCGATTTCGATGAGCTGCAGGCGATCAACGAGGAAGTGATCGGCTGGATCCGCATAAGCGGCGTAAAAATCGGAGGCGAGATGCTCTCTTACCCGATCGCGCAGGGGAAAGACAACAATTTCTATCTGCACCGCACGTTTAAAAAAGTGGATAACTTCGCGGGCTGTATTTTCTTAAACAGCGGCAACTCGAAGTTCTTCTCCGACCAGAACTCCATCGTATACGGGCATAACATGAAGAACGGCTCGATGTTCGGTCTTTTAAAGAACATGAGGGACCAGGAAAACTACGACAGACATCCGTATTTCTGGATCTTCACACCCAAGCTGATCTACCAGTACCGGATCTTCTCTTGCGCGACCGTCGCATCCGTGGGAGATCCCTACAAGACCCGTTTCACTACGAGCGATTTCCAGGTTTTCCTGGATAAGTGCGCCTCGGCATCCGAGGTCGATAATCACGGCATGAAACTTGATGCCGCAAAGGACCGTATCGTTACCCTGTCTACCTGCACCGGCGATTCAAGCACAAGGTTTATCTGCCAGGGCGTGCTGGAACAGGCGTATGTTTCCAAGTAAGAGGATTGAAAGATGGTCAGACAAAGTGAAGCGCGCAACATTTCAATGATGATGGATCTGTATGAGATGACCATGGCCAACGGTTATTTCCTGCAGGAGAACAAGGACACGATGGTGGCCTTCGATGTGTTTTATCGAAGGAACCCGGACGGCGGCGGCTTTTCCGTTTTTGCCGGTCTGGAGCAGATCCTGGAGTATCTCGAGGATATGCATTTTTCTGAGGAGGATGTGGCGTATTTTGCCAGCCTGAACCTGTTTGATGACAAGTTCCTCGATTACCTGAGGACATTCCGCTTCCACGGCAATGTGATGGCCTTCCCGGAGGGGACGATCATGTACCCGAACGAGCCGGTCATCACGGTAGTAGCTCCCCTGGTGGAGGCACAGATCGTGGAGACCGAGCTGCTTGCGCAGGTCAACCACCAGAGCCTGATCGCGACCAAGGCACGCAGGATCGTGCGGGCCGCAAAGGGCAGGGCGGTATCGGATTTCGGCGCCCGCAGGGCCCACAACAACGATGCGGCCATCTACGGCGCGAGGGCGGCGGTGATCGGCGGTGTGAACGGTACGGCGACCGTGTCCGCCGGCCAGTATTTCAATATCCCGGTCAGCGGCACCATGGCTCACAGCTGGGTCATGTACTACAAGGATGAGCTGACGGCTTTCCGCAAATTTGCGGAGGTTTATCCCGACAACTGCATTCTGCTCGTGGATACCTACGATGTGCTCGACCTGGGCGTGCCCAATGCGATCAAGGTCTTTCAGGAGATGAAGGACAAGGGGATCAAGTCAAAGAATTACGGCATCCGCATCGACTCCGGCGACCTTGCCTACCTGACCAAGAACAGCCGCAAGATGCTTGACGAGGCGGGCTTTACCGATGCCAAGATCGTGATCTCCAACAGCCTGGATGAATACACCATCCGCTCGATCTTGAATCAGGGCGGCGAGGTGGACGCCTTCGGCGTCGGTGAGCGGCTGATCACTTCCCGCTCGGAGCCGGTGTTCGGCGCTGTTTATAAACTGTGCGCCGTCCAGGAGAACGGCGAGATGAAGTCCAGGATCAAGATCTCCGAGACCATGGAGAAGATCACCAACCCGGGTCTTAAGGATGTCTACCGCGTCTACAACGAGAACGGCTACGCGATCGCTGACCTGATCACGATCGCCGGCGAGAAGATCGATTTCTCGAAGCCTTACCGCTTTGTGGATCCCGAGAATCCCTGGAAGAAGAGAAGCTTTGAAGGATGCACGGTAAGACGCCTCCAGGAGCCGGTGCTCATTGAGGGCAAGAGGGTGAAACCGCCCACGCCCACCATGGAGATCGCGGCGTATGTTAAGAAACAGCTGACCGAGGAGATCTGGCTTGAGGAACAGCGTTTTGAAAACCCCCACAAGCATTACCTGGATTTCTCACCGGCCTACTATGAAATGAAGATGAATATGCTCGACGAGGTGAAGATACCGTAAAGGAGGAAATGGTATGTCCGATCAGATCGCTGCTCTTACTAAAATTCTGCAGGAAAGCAAAAAAATCGTGTTTTTTGGCGGAGCGGGGGTCTCCACGGAGAGCGGCATCCCCGATTTCCGCAGTGTTGACGGCATCTATCATATGAAATATGACTATCCGCCGGAGACGATTCTTAGCCATACGTTCTTTATGGCCAGAACCGAAGAGTTTTACCGGTTCTACCGCGACAAGATGCTTGCGCTCGACAAGAAGCCCAACGCGGCTCATTTAGCGCTTGCAAAACTTGAGCAGATGGGAAAGCTGACCGCGGTGGTCACCCAGAATATTGACGGGCTGCACCAGGCAGCCGGCAGCAAAAAAGTGCTGGAGCTTCACGGAAGCGTGCTGCGCAACTACTGCATGAAGTGCGGAAAGAGCTACAGCGCTCAGTATATCAAGGATTCACAGGGCATTCCGCGCTGCGACTGCGGCGGCATCATCAAGCCCGATGTGGTGCTTTATGAGGAAGGACTGGATCAGCGCATCCTGTCTGAGTCAGTCAGCAGCATCGCGTCCGCGGATACGCTGATCATCGGCGGTACTTCGCTGGCGGTTTATCCGGCAGCAGGCCTGATCGACTACTTCAGGGGAAAGAATCTGGTCGTGATCAACAAGTCCCCGACGCCGAGAGACAAAAACGCCGCCCTCCTGATCGCCGACAGTATCGGAAAGGTGCTTGGCGAAGCAGTTGAGGCGATGTAAAAGGACGAAAAGAATTCGTTCGGAAAATGCTTGAAAAGATTGGATCACTGTGCTAAACTTTTAGCTTGTGATATATCCGGCTGCCCTAAGCGGTCGGAACAAGATCCTTGCTTTCCTTTCAGGGGAAGCCATAAGACCACAAGGAGGTGCAAACAGCATGAATAAGTATGAATTAGCGGTTGTTGTCAACGCTAAACTCGAGGACGAGGAAAGAGCTGCTGTACTTGAGAGAGTAAAAGAGTACATCACTCGTTTCGGCGGCACGGTCATCGACGTGGACGATTGGGGCAAAAGGAAACTTGCCTATGAGATCCAGAAGATGAGCGAAGGCTATTACTATTTCGTCCATTTCGAGGCTGATGGAACCACTCCTGGCCAGCTCGAGCAGAGCATGCGCATCATGGACGGCGTCATCAGATATTTATGCGTTAGACAGGATGCATAAATAGAGGAGAATCGAATTATGAATAAAGTCATCTTAATGGGACGTCTGACCCGTAACCCCGATGTTCGTTATTCAGCCGGCGATAACGGCCAGGCTGTTGCCAGATATACCCTTGCAGTGGACCGCAGGTTCAAGAGGGACGGAGAACAGAGCGCTGATTTCATCAGCTGCGTGGCTTTCGGCAGGAGCGCGACTTTTGCGGAGAATTACCTTCGTCAGGGCACCAAGATCGTTGTCACAGGAAGGATCCAGACGGGCAGCTATACAAACAGAGATGGCCAGAAAGTGTACACGACTGACGTGATAGTCGAAGATCAGGAATTTGCGGAGAGCAAAGCGGCTTCCGCAGCTTCGGGCGTAGAGGCAGGATCATCCTACCAGCCGTCCGGCAGCAGCGCTCCCTACCAGGCACCGGCCTCACAGCCGGCACCGGCTCCTGAAGCGGCTACCGAGGGCTTCATGAACATCCCGGACGGGATCGTCGAGGAGCTTCCGTTTAATTAACCTGCAAGGAGGAAATAATAATGGCATTCAGCAAAGATAGAAGCGATTCTCCCATGAAGAGAAGAGGCGGACGCAGAAGAAAGAAAGTCTGCGTATTCTGCGGAAAAGAAAATAACGAGATCGATTACAAGGATTCCGCTAAGCTCAGAAGGTATATCTCCGAGAGAGGCAAGATCCTTCCCAGAAGGATCACCGGCAACTGCGCGAAGCATCAGCGTGCGCTGACAGTCGCGATCAAGAGAGCCCGCCACATCTCCCTGATGCCCTACGTTCAGGACTGATAAGGGATATCCCAAGGAAGAGAAAAATAAGAAAGCACAGCCGAAATGGCTGTGCTTTTTTGAGTTTGGCGCCTGGTTTTGTGATCACCGCAGAGCATAGGTCTTTACCCCTTCTGAAGTTTTGATCACGAGATCATTGCAGTTCCACTCAATGACCGGATCCTTTTCCACCAGGAAAAAGTCGATCGTATCGGGATCAACTCCCTGTACCTCTTGAAAAGCTTTTGTTTCAAGGTCGATCAGCAGCAACCTGTTCTTATCGGCCATCCGGTCCCGGGCAAAGGCCAGGGCATAATAGCCGTCAGGCGAGAGGCGCATGAGATAGATGGCCAGGTAAGCCGTGTGCCGGTCCTTATCCGGGATCGCATCGATCTCGGTATTCAAAAACTCCGCGGCCGTACTGCCTTCGACCGGTATCGCGAAAAGGCGGTCATATCCCTCAAAATCGCGGTCAGGAGAGTAACATTGGAAAAAGATGTTTCCGAACCCGCTTTCCAATACCGGACTTTCTGCTTTGCTGATCGCGTACCCGGAATTTGCCGAATAAGACAGTTCTCTGGGCCGGATCGTTGTCTCTGCCAGGGTCATCCCGGATCCGATGAAATTGCAGTCAAACCCGTCCTGCGCGGGAGTAAAGCGGCAGACGCCGTATTCCTCACGGCTGCTTAGAGGAGTGTGGAGGGCGATCAGATCCCCGCCGGAAGTTTCACACAGGAGAGGATCATAAATATCCGTATCTCCGGTCCAGCAAAGCGTGGTCTCGTCGTCTTCAAAGCTGTACCGGAGGATAGAATACATGGATGATTGCGCCTTGCCGTACTGGATAAAGTACAGATACCTGTCATCCTTTGAAAAACAGGTGGTAACGGCGGTGGCGGCGCCTTCTTCTTTGGTAATGCTTCCGGGCCAGGTGGCCGGCAGGAACGCTTCGCCCGTTGTCACATCGATGATCAGCGGATCGTGGAACTTCATCAAAACCATAGCCATGTGGAAACTGGTAATGACCGCATACTTTCCGTCGTGCGACCAGGTAATGCCTTCTTTGCCGACCCACCTGGAAAGCAGGCCGGTATCGAACATCATGCTGCGCTTGCCGTAAATATCCGGCACGCCCCTTTCTTCAGAGGGGAGGACCGGGCTGACTGTATCCTCAAAAACGGCATACGCCTGGTTTTCTTCCTCGCTCCAGAGCAGGGCGGAGCGTCCCGTGGGAGAGAGGCTCCGGATGACGGCGTTGTACCCGGACGGATCCACATTAAGCTCTCCGGACTGTGTTTCCGACAATAAAACAGATCCCCTTAAGAAAGCCTTGTCCAGGGCTTCATTCCGGGATTCGTCCGACTTTGTATAGCCGTATTTATTGATGATCTTCTCGATAAGTTCATTGCCCGGATAGCCGGTTTGGGCAGTGTCCGAAGACGGGGCTGCAGGGGGCTTATCCGTAATTGCCCCGGGTACCGCCATGCTGCTCAAGATCAGGACCGCGCTCAGGAGAACGGCAAAACCTCTCTTTTTCATGATGGACTCCTTCCTTTGGATGATCGCTGCCGGATGGTCAATACCGTATGAAAGAAAAAAGGCCGCCGAAGGGCAGCCTTTTAAACTTTCTGAAAATCAGATTACTGAGCGGAGATAGCTCCTACCGGGCAGGCAGCTTCGCAGGTTCCGCAGTCAAGACATGCGTCTGCGTTGATCTCGTACTTGTCAGCGCCTTCGCTGATTGCTTCAGCGGGACATTCAGCTGCACAGGTACCACAGGAAATGCACTCATCACCAATTACATATGCCATTGTAAAATCCTCCTTAAGTCTGGTCTTTAGTTCACCCGCTTGGGTGTTTAAAACATTGTAATACAGGAGAAAAGGGTTAGACAATAGAAACTTGGTGTAAAGGACTGGCGGGCCTTTAAACTGCTGTTCATAAGATTATTCTTCGGTCTTTGCTTCTTCTCCCGCTTCTTCAGCTGTCTCTTCAGCCTCATCGTGATGAACCGGGGCAGCGGTCACAATAACGACTACTGACTGAGGACTGGTGTGAAGATGAATCTTCGGATTCTTTGCGATATCAAGATCTTCCACTGTCACGGTATCGCCTACATTCAATTCTGCAGCATCGATCACGACCTTCTCGATCAGGTCATCGGGAAGAGCACTGTAACTGATCTCCGTAAGTTCCTGCTGCAGGATACCTTCACGCAGTTTGTCGTGGTTATGGATTTGAACCTCCGCTACCGAGCGGACGATCTCATCGCCGACAAGGGCCTGGAAATCGATCTCATCGAACTGGCCTTTCATAGTATTGAACTGGACTTCCTTGATCAGGACCGTATAGGTCTTTCCTTCCAGATCAAGTGTAAGCTTTGAGCCCTTGCTCTGAGCTTTCATCAGTTTTTCCACCTCGGGACGTTTCATCTTAATGGGGATGGAACCTTCGATCTGGTGTCCGAAAATGTTGCCGGTGACAAATCCTTCTCTGCGGAGCTTTTTGGCTTTCTCTGCTAAATCTCTGCGTTCTGTTTTTAAAGTATTCATTTGACTTTTCCTCCAAAACATTTACGCTTAGCAGCCTTCAAAATTCTGTGTGAATAAGAATCAAGGTTTGTTAAGTGTCATTTTATTAAATTGTTTATGTGCGTCACGGTTGGATCCTTCCGTCAGCTCATGTTATAGCACCATTGCTAGCACTCGTCAAGTGCGAGTGCCAACTTTTTTCTTCTTGTCGGGAAAGATGTTTCATACTATAATGATTCGCGGACCATTCTTTAGAAATTTTAATCAGGAGGAACAAACTGTTATGGAAAAGAAAGTTACAAAAGAGATGATCATTGCCGATATCCTTGAGCTTCACCAGGATATGGCCGGTGTGCTGATGTCCGGCGGCATGCACTGTGTCACCTGCCCGGCCTCCATGGGTGAGACCCTTGAGGAAGCCTGTTATGTGCACGGGATCGATCCGGAGCTGATGGAAGAGAGGCTGAACGCTTATCTGCTGGCGATGGAAGTGGAGAAGCAGAAGGCTGCCGCTGCGGAATAAAACAAAAAAAGAACTCAAATCTATATTCAAGCCAGACAAAGAGGATTATGAGCACGTTGCTGACTTGAAAAGGCTGCGCCGCCTATTAGGATGTATTCTACGTAACTCGCGCACTTGCGTGCGCTCAAACAAACTTCGAATACATCCGCTAGGCGCCGCCTTTTCTGACGTCAGCTGCCTACCGCTCATAATCCTCTCCGTCTGGCTTGTATTATCTTCCGCTTCTGTCACTTTATCTAAGTTTTTTAATCAGACGATTCCGCGTCAGCCGTTGATGATAGGGGATGGTCCTCCGGAAATGAGCTGCTTTGTTATTATAGATTGTTCCAAGGCTGTACCCTGTCATCTTAGAATTGACAGAATAATTAAAGAATACGATAATTGATGTGTGATAATAATGCCTGCGCTTTCTTCTGCGCCGGCAGGTAATTGACTTTATAATTTCAGTCCGGAGGAATCAGCATGAGCGTTACGATTGGTATTAATCAGGCGAAGGAACTTTTGGGAAAAGGCATTGCTCAGGCGGAGGAGATCATCAGCGATCCGTCGAAGGTCGATGAGCTTCTGGTCCAGTTTGAGAATAAGCTGAAGGAAGTGCCGGTGATCGGCGAAACGCTCTCGGGTCTGCCGACGATGATCGGGATGATCAAGGGATATATTACCGGTAAATACACGAAGATCTCTCCGAAGGTCATCGCTACGCTGGTAGGCGCAGTTATTTATCTGGTGAAAAAGGAAGATGTACTTCCGGATTCTCTTCCCGTCATCGGCCTGGCGGATGATATCGCTGTCATCGGTGCGGCGCTGAAGCTTTGCGAACCGGAGCTTGAAGAGTATGCTGCATGGCGTGACGGCGGAAAGGAAGCCGCTGAAGAGGCTTTTGCAGAAGGTGATGAAGAGACTGCTGAGTTCGAGATGCCTGAGCCGGTTGAAGAGACTGCTGAGTTCGAGATACCTGAGCCGGTTGAAGAGACTGCTGAGGCCGAAATGCCTGAGCCGGCCTCTGAAACACCGGAGCCGCAGCCGGAGGAAGAGGGACAGCCCTTCGCGGAGGCGTGAGAAACAGGACTCCCAGCCCTGTAAGAAAGGATTGAATGAGCTGATGAGAAAAACAAAGATAGTATGTACGATCGGCCCGGCAAGTGAAACTGAAGAGACATTGCGGGAATTGTGCCTGGCAGGAATGAATGTCGCGAGACTCAACTTCTCTCACGGAACACATGAAGAGCATTTAAAGAGGATCAACCTGATCAAAAAGGTCCGCACTGACCTTGACCTTCCGATTGCTATCATGCTTGACACAAAGGGACCGGAATATCGGATCGGGACCTTTGAAAACGGCAAAGTCACGATCAAATGCGGGGATCATTTTACGTTCACGACCAAAACGGTCATCGGGAACGAGAGGGAGGTTTCCGTCAGCTACTCCAATCTCGCTAATGAGTTAAACGAGGGAGATACGATCCTTGTCAATAACGCCCTCCTGGAATTCAGGGTCCTCAGTACAGACGGGACCAGGATCGAGACCGAGGTGATCTCAGGCGGTGAGATGTCTGACCGCAAAAGCATGAGCTTTCCGGGGAAGCATATCAAACAGAAATATCTGTCGGATCAGGATAAGTCCGATATTTTATTCGGTGTGGAGAATGATATCGATTTTATCGCCTGCAGCTTTGTTTCCGTGCGGCAGGACCTTGAGGATGTCCATGAACTGCTGAGGTCTGTCGGGAAGGATGAGAGCGTTGAGCTGATCGCCAAGATCGAGAACTGGTCCGGATATGACAATATCGATGATATCTGCGAAGCGTGTGACGGCATTATGGTCGCCAGAGGAGACATGGGCGTTGAGGTGCCTTATGAGCAGCTGCCGGCCATGCAGAAAACGCTGATCACCAAATGCCGCATGCTCGGCAAGCGTGTGATTACGGCCACGGAGATGCTTGAGTCGATGATCCATAATCCGAGGCCGACCAGGGCGGAAACATCGGATGTGGCGAACGCGGTCTACGACGGAACGAGCGCTGTTATGCTCTCCGGTGAGACTGCAGCGGGGAAATATCCGGTCGAAGCGGTCAAAGCCATGGCAAAGATCACTGAGGCAACGGAAAACAATATTGATTATTCAAGTATTTTCCATGATAATTCCTTCATCATCCAGAGCAGTATGGACGCCATTTCCCATGCCACCTGTCAGATGGCCATCGACATTAAGGCAAAGACGATCGTGGCATGTACGCTGTCGGGCGCTATGGCAAGAATGGTATCCCGTTTCCGCTCACCGGTGGATATCATCGGTTTAACGACCAATGAAAAGACGTGGCGCTGGCTGTCGCTCTCCTGGGCTGTTACGCCGAGGATGTGCGAGGTATATCCGTCAACGGAGGTGCTGTTCTACGGAGCAAGAAAGACCGCCCAGGACACATTTAAACTCAATAAAGGCGATAAACTTGTGATCACCGGCGGCGTGACGAACGGTCGGAGCGGAAATACGGATCTGATTAAAATTGAAGAGATCTAGGAAAAGGGACACTCCTTAGACGTATACCAATAAACAACATAAAGGCAAATTCAAGGGTCTTAAGCTATTTGCCGCTTTTGAAAACGCTGTGCCGCCTATAGAATGCTTTCTTCGCAAACTCGCGCACTGTCGTGCGCTCAGACAGTGCTCCGAAAGCATTCGCTATGCGCGCGTTTTCTTCTGCGGCGGCATATGCTTAAGAACCTTTGGAATTTGCCTTTATGCTGCATCATCCGCTCTACTCCTAAGGCCGGTCCTGTGTCATCCGCTGATTGACAAGGACGCTCCTCTTTATAAAAGCGAATAATAAAACCATCACCCTGTTCCAAAGGGGACGTTACCGCAGCGCTGGTACTTGGCGAGAGCTTTAGCTCGAGCCTTATGTACCGCTGCGCGAGGTAAGAGCGCGAGCGCTCCCCGTGGAATGGGTGATGGTTTTTATTCTAATACGTATATGAGGACGGTCCCCTGTCATCAATGGATGACACAGGACCGTCCTCTGTTATTCTTTACAGACTTGCAAGCGTCTCAAGTGCTTTTTCGCCTACGATGGTCTCCATGTGCTCTCGGAAGAATTCTTCCAGGCCGTTGGTGTAGTCCACGCTCAGGCCGTACTCCGTGAGTACGTTGCATACCCGGTTGAAATCCTCGGCGCCGGTGTTCTCCTTGCGGAGGATGAGGTAATAGTTCTTGTCCTCCGGATTTTTGAAGAGGACACTGTGGCCTTTAAACAGACTGCCGATGGCAGCTGAGGCGGAGATGATGGGCTCCAGATCCCTGAACAGGAAGAAACGGGTGATGTTGTAGATCTTATCCTGTCCGGCGTTCTCCGGTTCGGCCTGCTCACTGCGGGTGCTCTCCGCTGTCTGTCCGCCCTGCGGTGAGTGATCCTCGATCGCTCCGTTAGCGGCATTTTTGCGGCCGTGGGTAAGGCGGGTGATCAGGTCGAGTATATCGTCGAGACCGCTTAAGGTCTCTGCCATGGATGAGGAAGCCGCTGCAGGAGCGTTGTCCTCGGAGGAGAATCTGGAGAACCGGCTGTCCAGCTCCTCGGGATCGTCCACCTTGGTGATGATCAGGACGATGGAGTCGACCGAGATCGGGATCGCTTCGATCATCAGAGGTGTGTTGTCTATCTCAAAGCCGAGATCGCGGGAAGCCTGTGCCATCATATCGCGAAACAGAGTTTTGGCCTTCTCTGATCCGTAAGTCAGTTCACTGAGTCTGATCTTGCGGGAGACCAGATCTTCCCTGGTGAGGGTGCATTTGATCTGGTTTTCATTGATCTTCTCGATCTTCACGTAGCATCACTTCCTTTGTTTTGAAACATAAAGCATTCAGGCCGGCTGCACATCCGTACTTACCTGAAGGGTTAATAAATTATATCGAAAATAGAAACTGATGTAAAGATACGCCGGAGATTCAATTCTAAAGATTCTGTGACGAGAAAATCATTTCTTTGAAAAGTGCCCCCGGAAAATGATAAATTCTGCTTGCCAAAATGCAACTCATTGATTATAATTTTGCTGTGGAATGATACGCAACATTTTAAAGAAAGGAGGTATTATATCATTTCAAAGAACGCCGCCTTGCTTTCGTGCGACAGCGGAACGCGAAGCGGTCAAATCACGACCGGAACGCCCAAAGCGTTCCTGACTAAAGACTCATCTAAGAACTGTTCCGGGTAATCAAAAGCCATCTGATTTCCGAAAAAAACAACCTATGGCGTATCATTTCCGTCAGGTGCCCCGCCTTTTACGGACCCGAACCGGCCCGGTAAAACGGACAGGACCCGTTTCGGACGCCGCCGGCAATTTTTCTGCAGTTTTGTCACAGGTGCCGCCAGCACAGACAGGGCGGTGCCGGGCCGGATGCCGGATATATCACATGCACATCCGATCCGCAGCGGGGAACCATGGGGAGTATTTGATCAAAAGGGGGTTATTTGCTATGCGTACAGATTGGGAGGAGAGGGTGCCGATGTTCGAACGTTCGCCCCAGGAACAATCCCTTCTGCGTGAACTGTATTCCTATATCCGCAGCGGATGCAGGATCTGCCTGGAGGGGAGACCGAGCCGGCCCGAGAGGATCGCGAACGCGTGCCTTAGGGATGACCGGCTGTATATGCGCGATATCATGGAAAACAGTGAACATCAGATCTGTGAGATCAACTTCATCAGGATCAGGAGAAGATGATACTTTTCGGAAAAGCGCTTCTTCTGGGCTGAATGCCATGTAACTTGTCGATCTGGAATTTAAGCCTTTGGCGGCAGACTTCCCCACGATGCCCAAAAGGCGCCGAGCCGGCATGGGGGGCTTTTTGCGGCCTGCCCGGCCGGCTTTAATAAATCCTTCATCTTTTTTGACTGGTGGATTTACCGGTCTTCATATATACTGGGGTAAGTAATCAAAAAACGGATGGTGAATGATCTTGAAGGTAGAAGAAAGAAAGAAAAGGCTAAGACAGGGATGGATGCTGTTTGCGGCAGCGCTTGCGCTGATCCTGATCGTGTGTTTATCTGTCTTTTTATATAGAAAATACGCTCCTTCCAATAAGCGGGTCGATATACGGGAGTATTATACGAATCTGATGCGGCAGACGATCGCCTCTGAGGCGGAGCTGGCTGCGCAGCAGGGCATCGAGGCGGAGAAGGCGGACGAGAGAATACTGGAGGACGGCGAGATGGCTGTCATCCTGCAGGATCATGCGCTCAGCCGAAGGGCGCTCTGGCTTAATGACACGCTTTACCTTGACTACGAGGTGATGCGCAAGGATTTCTATTCCCGGTTCTATTGGGACGAGACCAATAAGATGATGCTCTTTACCACGGCGGACGATACGTGGGAGATCCCGCTCGGGAGCAGGACTTACCGGGCCGGGGGTACTGAACTGACGGCGAAGTATCCGATCGTGGTCAAGCATGAGGGACGTTTGTATTTCGATACGGACTTCCTGCAGCCCTACGTGAACATGGAGTTTATCTGCGTTCCGGAATCTTTTCATGTGATGATCAATTCGCAGTGGGGAACCATCCGCGCCGCGGATGTAAAGAAAGACTGTGTGATGCGGCTCGGGCCTTCCATCAAGCAGCCGATCGTGACTGACCTCACGGGCGGCAGCATGCTGCGGATCCTGGATGAAGCCGAAGGCAGTGACTGGCACAAAGTCGTGACGGAGGATGGCTTTATCGGGTATGTCCGCGATAAGGACATCGAGAATGAAGGAGACCGGGAGCTCACCAGGGAGTATGAGCCGATCGTCATTCCCGACCAGTGCCTGGATGAGAAGGTCGGCCTGGTCTGGCACATGATCACGGACGCCGCCGGAAATGCCGCGTTTGAGGAAGATGTTCAGAACATGAGCGGGGTGAATGTCATCTCGCCGACATGGCTCAGGCTTGCGGACAACGAGGGAAATGTGACGAGCATTGCGGACGCGGGTTATCTGGAGAAGGCACATAAAGCAGGCCTGCAGGTATGGGCCCTGGTGGACAATTTCAGTGATGCGACGACATCCTCCGTTATCCTTGCCTCTACCCAGGTGAGGAAAAACCTGGTCAAAAACCTGGTCAATACCTGTTTGGAAGCGGGCGTTGACGGACTTAACCTCGACCTTGAATATATCTATTACGACATGGGCTATGATTACGTGCAGTTCGTTCGCGAACTGTCCGTGGCCTGCCGGAAGAATCACCTCATCCTTTCGGTGGATATCCCGGTGCCGATGCCGTTCAACCAATACTTTGACCGGGCTGAGCTGGGAGCTTTCGCGGATTATGTCATCATCATGGGTTACGATGAACATTATTACGGCTCTGAGGTGGGAACCAGCGCATCGCTTGCGTTTGAGGAGAACGGGATCACGGAAACGCTTGAGAGTGTTCCGGCCAAAAAGATCATCAGCGGCATTCCTTTCTTCAACCGGCTCTGGTACACGTATCCGGACGGATCGGTCACCAGCGAGGAGATCGGAATGGCCCGTGCCCAGCGTTATCTTGAAGAATATCAGCTGACGCCGGACTGGGATAATGAAAATCAGCAGAATTACATCGCGTGGGAGAATGAGGACGGCGCGCTTTGCCAGCTTTGGCTGGAGGACGCCAGTTCGATCGCGCTTAAAGCGAACCTGGTGGCGCAGTACAATCTGGGCGGCGCAGCGGCCTGGATGCTGACACAGGAGACGGACGATGTCTGGCCGATCTTCGAGGAGGCGCTCGGAATAGATCACTCCGTGAAGGCGGTGCTGGAAGCCGAGAGAAAAGCGCAGGCAGAATCGGAAGCGCAGGCAGAGTCGGAGCGGAAGGCTCAGGAAGAGTCGGAAAAGAAAGCTCAGGCTGAGTCGGAGAAAAAGGCTCAGGAAGAATCGGAGAAGAAAGCCAAAGAAGAATCGGAAAAGAAGGCTGAGTCGGAGAAGACCGCGGAAGCGGATAAGACAGAGAGCGAAAATGAATCGGAATCAGAGACAAAACAAAGCGCCAAAGGATGAACGCCGGCTGCTTGAAGTGCTCAGGCAGCACAGCGAAAAGGGACCTTACCCGCTGCATATGCCGGGCCACAAACGAATCGCCGGATCGATGGGAGATGTCTTTACGATCGATATGACCGAGGCGGAAGGCCTTGACGACCTGCATCATCCCGAGGGTATTTTGAAGGAAGCTCAGGAAAGAG
>JBGUOI010000239.1:0-16239 GCA_045118075.1 Porcincola sp.
CCTCTTCTATATGAATAGTCTGCTCACGGCAGCGGTCCTCCGTGAAAACACCGTCATCACTGTAGTAGACGCTGCAGCGGTGCCATCCTTCCCGGGCTGCTCCCAGGACTTCTCCGGCGCCGGGAAGCTGTTCAAGGCTGACAAAGCCCGGACTGATCTGTCCGTAGAGTTCTCTGAGGGGGACATGGCCCTCCGAGACATAACTTTGCCAGGAAGCTTCCATCTTTGCAAACAGGCTGATCTCCTCCCCGGAAAAGCCCATGCTTCGGAGAAAATCTTCCCCGACCATGTCCCGGACAGCCTTTGCATGAAAATAATGAACTATCCTGTACAGGATAAACCGGACGGGAACCGGAAACTGAACGGTCCACTCGTAGTCCGTCAGGGTCATGGTCCCTTTCCTGTCCACCAGGATGTTGGACATGACCATATCCAGGTCGCTGATCGGCAGCGTCATGTCTTCAAAAGGATACTCGTCCACGCCGAAAAGCTGCGTAAATTCCGCAGTCACCGTAAACGGGCTGCCTGCAAGAGATCCGATCATCTGCATCAGCGATTTCAACTGCGAGATCACCTCATCCCTCTTATCTTCCTGCCAAAGGTCGATAGAGATATCTTCCAGGTTTCTGGTATCTTTCAGGTATTCCAGCACCAGCGAGCCGTTTTCGGTCCTGGCCTTGTTCACCCTGAGCGGAGTGTCCTTAAACAGCTTTGCCAGCTTTTCGCCCAGTTCCCCCATTCGAACGACATGGGATACGCCTTCCGGATAGCAGGCCGTCTTTCTCACTGACCGCTTTCCGTTCTTCCCGCGAAGGATCTCGGTACGGATCGCGAACCGGCGGCACCGGTCATTGGAGAAGCGCACATACTCGACCTTTTCTTCCCGCCCGGGTTCTTTCTTTCCGTTTTCCAGTATTACAAGATATGAATTGGAAAAGACAGGGAAAAGACCGGTATCCGTCAGCGAATCAAAGACCGCGGTCTCATCAAAAAGGACAAGCCTGGAACGGTCAAAATTCCAGATATTCTGATCAAGTTCACGTTTTCCGGGCAGATAGGAATCCGAATAGACCGAGAGCGGAAGTTTGTAATCCGGATAGGGGTATAAAAAACGGCTCCCCGAAAAACCGGCTTCATCAAAAAGCGCCTCCAGCTCAGAACGGACAAACGTCCTGGCTGATGCTTTCTCCTCATAATTCTCCAGTCCCTCGAACAGATGCCCGGTATGGTCCTCCCTGGCTCCGGCAAAATATTTGAGTCCGAGACGGTTCTCAATGGCGATGATCACCCGTCCGCCCTCTTTGAGATGAGTTTTGCAGATCTTAAGGAACTCTGCGTAAGGATCTTCACCGCCTATATAGCTCTTCGCATACTCAAACACCCCGATCAGGGTGATGACATCGAATTTCTTTGAAAGTCCTTTCTCGATATCCTGGAAGTTGCCGACCATGATGGTCACATTATCCCTGTCGCGATGCCGGTACGCATTGATCCGGCTTCTTCTCAGGGAAAGATCCACACAGGTCACTGCAGCGCATTTTTCGGCTAAAGCCCCGGTAACGGCCCCGCAGCCCGCGCCGATCTCAAGCACTTCCTCATCCCCCGCAAAAGGAATTCCGCTTATGATATTCTCCCTGATATGAGAGAAATGATACAGGATGGGCCAGCTCTTTTCCCGGGCGATCACCCGGTTCAGGTCTTCTTCTTTGCTCTCTTTTGCGATCTCAAGCAGTCTTTCCTCCACGTCGCCGTCGGAGTAAAGATCCTCTCCGCCATAATAGGACAGGTCGATGATCACAGAGCCGATGGTCTCCTGTTTATTTTCCATATCCATATCCCCTTCTTTATTCTCCCCTTCAGTTCAGCAGTTCGACGACAGAATTAGGATCAAAGACCCCGACCGTGTTCTTATCTGTGATCACCGTCAGGGAACAGGCTTCGTAAAGCCGGTGATGGACCACGAAATCCACTCCCGTATAGCTGGTGCATCCCAGTGAAAGCATGTACTCCCCGCCATGCATGTCGAATGTCTGCGTAAATGAGATCTCCTGGACCTGGCCTTCTTTCCGCGGAGGTACGTTCACTTTCTCAAACAGGCTGTTTGTCCCCGTGATATCAGTTCCTTTCAGATCCGTTATCGTAAAGGCGTAGATCGGGTCGGTCACCTGTTCGCGGAACAGGACCTTCATCAGGATGGTGCAGCGCTTCCCTTTTTCTATGGCATTGGTGGAACGACCGTCGCTGTCAAGGATATTAAAAGCGACGATCTGCGCTTTCCCGTCCCCGTATTCATTGATCTGGGGATTGATCGGGAATTTGACTGTCCATTTATCTTCTCCCTCGCCTGAAGTACCCTCTTCGGAACTGCTGCTGCCCGGATGGCCGATCGCCTCAAGCGTTTCCAGGTCCAGCTGGCCGACCAGCAGTTTTTTGTAAAGGTCCACCATATCCTTGGCGTCGCCCTCGGCTACCTTGTTTCCTTTATTGAGAAGGATGACGCGGTCACAGTAACGTGCGATGCTGCCCATATCATGGCTCACGAACAGGATCGTCTTGCCGCTCTCCCTGAATTCTTCGAATTTCCGGTAGCATTTTGACTGGAAATACACATCTCCTACGGAGAGGGCCTCGTCCACGATCAGGATCTCCGGATCAATGTTGATCGCAACCGCGAACGCCAGCCTGACAAACATTCCGCTTGAATAAGTCTTGACGGGCTGGTAGATAAAGTCACCGATATCCGCAAACTCCAGGATGTCCTGCAGTCTTTCGTCGATCTCTTCCTTTGAAAAACCGATCATCGTTCCGTTCAGGTAGATGTTCTCGATGCCGGTGTATTCCATATTAAAGCCGGCGCCCAGTTCGAGCAGCGCGGAGATGCGTCCGTCGACCTTTACTTCCCCGGAAGTGGGGGTCACTACGCCGGTTATGATCTTTAAGATCGTGGATTTTCCGGAACCGTTGGTTCCGATGATCCCGATGGTCTCTCCGCGGCGGACATCGAAATTCACATCACGGAGCGCATAATGGTCTCTCGAAAGGCGCTTCCCGAAAGTCAGCCCCAGAGACTCAAAAAGACGGTCCCTCGACCGGTTATACAGTTTATAGACCTTTGACAGGTCTCTTACACTGATGGCAATGTTTTCATCCATGCTTGTGCTGTCTCCTCTCATGCCTGTCCCCCGTCAGAGCACATCCGCGAAATGAACTCTCAGTCTTGCGAACACGCTTCTTCCAAGCAGGAAGATAAGCAGGGTCAGGATCCAGAAATACGCGGTCATGACCGGCTCTTCCCAGAACCATTTTCCGTCGATCAGCGCTCCGCGGAACCCCTCCACGATATAGTACATGGGGTTGAGCATAAAGACCACGCGAAGACCCGGGGCAAGCCCGATATCGTCAAAATTCCACATGATCGGCGTCATCCAGACGCCCACCTGCAGGATGATGGCAATGATCTGCGTCAGGTCCCTGAACAGGACCGCCACGGCACTGGTCAGATAGGAAACGCTCAGCACCAGGCAGAAGATACACAAAGAATAATAAGGAAGCTCGATCAGCGTAATTCCCGGGAAATGACCCATAGCCGTATACAGGATCACCGTTACCAGAACGAAAAAAAGGTGCACATACAAGGCGCTGACCAGTTTGACGACCGGCAGGATATGGATCTTAAAGACCACTTTCTTGACCAGGTAGGAATACTCCAGCAAGGAGGCGCATCCTCCGTTCAGGCAGTCGGAAAAATAGAACCAGGGCACCAGTCCGGCGATCAGCCAGAGGATAAACGGGACTTCTCTCACCCGTCCTGCCCTGAGCTTCGAAAAAACGAACCAGTAGACGAAGATCGTCACCACCGGCTGGACGAAAGCCCAGAATATACCCAGATATGACCCTGCGTACCTGGTCCTGAAATCATTTCTCGCAAGCCTTTTGATCAGTATGATATCTTCTTTCAGGTTTTTACTTTTCCCTGCTTTTTGTTGATCTGCCATAAAAAGGATAATCTCTTTCTGTCTGTTTTTCATGCCGGGCTTTCGTATTCTTTCCGGGGTATTTTCCCTCTCAGCCGGCAAATGAGCATAGTAATCGAATTTAAGCTATTATAGAACACTTCCCCAAAATTGACAACTGCGCCAAATCCTCTATTGCCCCGCCAATCCTTTGTTGATATAATAAGATGAATTATTATCGTGTGGTTTGGCAGCGGGAACGCTGTTCGGACCGTATGTCAGGAGGAATGTTCATGAAACCGAAACATTTGCTGCGCACTTTGCTTCTGATGCTTATTCTCGTGTGCTCTTTCGCATCCGTATCACAGGCGGCTAATAAAGACGACGTCTATGTGATCAAAAAGGGCGATAAAGCCTGGCTGGCCTATACCGCCACCAAAAAGATCGTTACCGATAAAAAAGGTGTGGTCGAGATGCCCAAAAAATCCGGCCATTACTATTTCGTTGCAGGTCCCAGCGGCAGGATCTACATCAACCGCTGGTTCAAGCAGAACGGCTTTATTTATCATGCCAATAAGAACGGCCGTCTCGGCCACGGCTGGACCACGGTTGACAAAAAGAAGTACTTTTTCTGCACTTCGCGCAAGTACCTTTGCGCAGCCGCGACCGGCTGGGGAAAGCTGAGCGGAAAATACTATTACTTTAACGAGTCCGGCGTTCTCCTCAAAGGTTTCCAGAAGATCGGTGATTACTACTTTTATTTCGACCCTGCCAAAAACGGGGCCATGGTCACCGGAAACCGGGAGATCAGCGGCAAGAAGTACTACTTTGATGACCGCGGCCGTATGCGTACCG
Organism: Porcincola sp.; assembly: GCA_045118075.1. Lineage (GTDB taxonomy): Bacteria > Bacillota > Clostridia > Lachnospirales > Lachnospiraceae > Merdiplasma. The sequence continues at coordinate 4,809 of JBGUOI010000239.1, forward strand.
GTGTCGTTAAGATCGGCAAGTACTACTACTTCCATGACGACAAGGGTGTGCGCCGGTACGGCATGATCAAGTACAACGACCACTATTATCTGTTCAACGACCGGACCGGACGGATGTACAGAGGCTGGACCTATGTCGGGAAGGACCGTGTGCGCTACTATTTCAGCACCTCGGGTTCCACCATCGGCCAGGCCCATACCGGATGGCTCACCTACAAGGGTAAGAAGTATTATTTTAATGATAACGGCGCACAGGCGACCGGCTGGGTCACCATCGGCGGTGCTACCTACTATTTCAACAACGCTTCCGGCCATTACGGCGAGATGGCGACCGGCACCTTAAATATCGGCGGTGTCGACTACAAGTTCGGGTCTGACGGGAAACTCATCATTGACGGTGCCTGGAATATCCGCGTCAACCTGAATACCAATGTGCTCACGATCTACAGAGGCAAGACTCCGGTCAAAGCCATGTACTGCTCACCCGGTGCCTCCTCGGTCTATCAGCGCAACGGCATTCTCGGTGTCAAGACCAAGATCTGGGACAAGCTCAGATGGCATGAGCTGATGGGACCCTCCTGGGGCCAGTACTGCTCACACATCGCCTCCACGATCCTGTTCCATTCGATCCCATACGCTGCGCCGTATGACCGCTCTTCCATGTCTGTAGCAGACTTCAGGGCGCTCGGCCAGGCCGTTTCCCACGGATGCATCCGTCTGGCCTGCATCGATGCCTACTACATCTACAACAACTGCCCGATCGGCACGGAAGTTATCATCAACTGGTTCGGAAATTCGGATCCGCTCACACCGACCCGTTACACGATCAATTCCAACCGGACCTATGATTACGATCCCACCGATCCTCTCGGAAGAGGCTGAGAAAAAATTAATATCAGACAAGAAGGACTGCCGCTCATTGCGGCAGTCCTTCTTTTTTAAACCGGAATATCTATCAAATATCGGTCCTGCTATGTGATCCCGTTTGATCACTTCCCGGAGTTTTTATCCTCCTGGTTTTGTGTTCCCAGTCCCAGCACGTCAGAGAGCAGATCGCCCTTTTGTTCTTCCTTTGCTCCGGTCTCGCTCTCCGTCTCCGTTTCCGTCTCACGCTGGGTCTCGCGTGAGATCTCATTGCGGTTTCCCGCTTCAGCATCGCCGCCCACCGGGACTGCGCTGACCGTTACTTTTACTTCCTCACTCAGTTCATAGTCATCCGGCAGTACAATGTCCACCGGGATCTCGTAATTGCCCTCCTCAGCGCATGCCGAAAGGTCTATGCTCGCGCTGATGTCATCCCTTGAAAGGGTGACCGTTTCCTCACCGGAGGAATACACCGTAAACGAGATCTCGTCGGCAGGAGTGAAGACCAGCTTCATTTCATCCGGTTTGTTGATCGTTGTGATCGAACTGAGCGGATAAGTCATGGACAAGGATCCTCTCATCCTGACATCCGCCTGCGCCGTAATGATCGGATCGACATCCGCAGGAAGACGGATATTATCGAAATCAGCCAGCGTCGTTGTCAGGTCGATCTCCTGTGTGACTGTTTCCGATGCCCCTTCTACATTCAGCTTGTCCAGCACTTCCAGCTTATCGCCGAGTGCTTCGAGTGCATCCGCTTCACCGACAAGGGAGATCGTCTGCGGAACCGTCGTAACCGCTCCGACCCGGTATCCGTCTGCTACTTTGCCTTCTGTGAATACCTGCAGCTTAATGTCCTGCTTAAGGTCCCACAGCCGGACGAGTACGGAGACACGGTGATCAGCCAGTACATTTCCGTTGCTGTCCTTAAATTCCAGCAGACTCATCTGGGCATCTGACAGGTCGTTGCCGTTCCGGTCACTCACGCGAAGCGTGGAGACGAGTGTACCGTCTTTGCTCATCCCGTTCACATCCACCGGGGCTGTCACCTGGTTGATGATCGAGATCAGCGACTCCGGTCCGGCGATCAGAATGGTCTTGCCGTCGAGGATCTCCGTAGATCCCACCGCATGCCCCTGGGCTGTCGCACCCGTCGTCGTGACGGAAGCCACAAACGCCTGCTCCATTTTAGCTTCAAGCTTCACCTTCAGTGATGAGGGATTGATGCTGATCTCATCCCAGGTCACATTCGGATTATTGCAGCCGACTGTCAGCGGCACCGTATTCATTTCGTTGATGTTTTCCAGGTCCGCTTCCACATAAAAGTCCGAGCCGTTTCTCGCCAGCCTGTTGAGCACGGAGCGCCGCTCCGTTACCTTCAGGATCACGGTGCCGCTGCCTTCCGGCTCGACCACCATTCCGATATCCGCGATGCTGTCCTCATTGATGATATTGATCGGCACGTTGGAAATGATAAGGGAACGGGTCGGATCATCGCTGTTGGTGACCAGCAGCCAGATCAGGAAACCCATCACAAGAGCGATGAGCTTCAGGACCAGATTCCCGGTGAATCGGTTTTTCCCCTTATTCTCATTCATTCTTTGTTTTTCCCTTCCACAGTTTAAACTTCCTGACCGGGGCGGTCTTGCCCTGGACTTCTTCCAGGCGCTCTCTCAAGCGCTCGGGAGTGACGCCCCTCTCGAGTTCGCCGTGGCTGGCGACCGAGATGCTGCCCGTCTCCTCCGACACGATGATCGTGAACGAATCGGTGACCTCACTGATTCCGACGCCGGCACGGTGCCTGGTTCCGAGCTCCTTGCTAAGAGACATATTGTCAGACAGCGGCAGATAGCAGGTCGCCGCCATGATCCGGTCACCATGTATGATAACAGCGCCGTCGTGCAGCGGCGTATTATGTTCAAAGATATTCACCAGCAGCTGGCTCGATACCACGGCATCGACCCCTATCCCGGTCCGCTCATACTCATCAAGCGATTCGTTCTGCATGATCACGATCAGGGCGCCGGTCTTTGCCTTCGCCATCTCGATCGAAGCTTTTACCAGTTCACTTAAGGTCTTGTCGCTGAAACGTTCTCCCATCGATCCTACCGTCTCGAGCGGAAGCAGGCTTGAGATCAGCTCACGTTCACCGAGTGTTTCAAGGAAGCGCCTCAGTTCCGGCTGGAAGACGACGACCATGGTAATGATGGCGATACTGATTCCCCGGTTGACCAGATAGATCAGCGTATCCATATGCAGGGCATACACGATCAGAACGCAGAAACCGATCGTGATCATTCCTTTAAGAAGCGTCCAGGCCCTGGTGGTCTTGATCCATACGAGCAGCCGGTAAACGAGCCACGCCAGGATCAGAATCTCCAGAAGGTCAATAAAAGTAAAAGAAGGGAGCCTGAAACTGCTGATCAGACCGCGAAAAAACATTGACAACCGATTCAATCTGATCTCCCTCCCTTCTCGTAATATTCCTGTTATTAACTTATCATATCACAATCCCGGCGGCCTGCCTACCACTCCCGGGAAATATATGAATCGATTTCGGCGTAAGCCTCCCTCATGATCTGCTCCGGATCCGCCCCCAGAAGGTCCAGTCCCTGCACTTTGATCTGGTCCGCGCGGCTGACGCCGAAAAATGTCCGCATAAGAGCGGCGGCATATCCGAAGCCAAACTCGTCGCTGATGATCTTTCCGCCTGCGCTCGTCACATAGATCAACCGGGTGCAGCGGCACAGAGAATAAGGCATCTCCTGTTCATTGTACGCAAAAGTGACGCCGATCGCACAGATCAGTTCAAAATATGTCTTCAGCAGCGCCGGGAAGGACAGATCCCAGTATGGCGCGGCGATCACGACGGTATCCGCTTCGGCAAACTGCCTGGCTTTGTCGAAGATCGCATCGCTGTAATCTCCCCTGCTCTGCATTTCCATCCGTTTACTGAGACGCTCCCTGTCCAGCGGGAGAAGTTTTTCTTTATTTAAGTTTACTTTCTCCACCTGTCCGTCCAGTTTTTCCAGCAGGTAACGGGCAAGCTTCCGCGTTCTTGATTCCTCCCTCACACAGGCGTTAACAAATAATATCTTCATCCCCTGCTCTTCTTGTCCTTTCCGGTGTTTTATGAAAAGGGCCGGACGCAGGAAGCGTCCGGCCCCGGCAGCTTCCGGAAAACTATCCGGAAGCGCTCAGTACATTGTGTTTTTCACTCAGATCAAAGCTTCGGGCCTGCTGCCACGAGTGCCTTGCCGGCTTCATTTCCTTCATACTTCTTGAAGTTCTTGATGAAGCGGGAAGCCAGATCTTTTGCTTTCTCATCCCATTCGGAAGCATCCGCATAGGTATCGCGCGGATCAAGGATCGCCGGATCTACGCCCGGAAGCTCGGTCGGAACCTCGAAATCAAAGATCGGGATCTTCTTGGTCGGAGCCTTAAGGACGTCGCCGTTTAAGATCGCGTCGATGATGCCGCGGGTATCCTTGATGGAGATACGTTTGCCGGTGCCGTTCCAGCCGGTGTTCACCAGATAAGCTTTTGCGCCGCTCTTGTTCATTCTCTTGACCAGCTCCTCACCGTACTTGGTGGGATGCAGCTCTAAGAATGCCTGGCCGAAGCAGGCGGAGAAGGTCGGAGTCGGCTCGGTGATGCCGCGCTCGGTACCAGCCAGCTTCGCTGTGAAACCGGAAAGGAAGTAATACTGTGTCTGCTCCGGTGTCAGGATGGAGACCGGCGGAAGAACGCCGAACGCATCCGCTGACAGGAAGATAACGTTCTCTGCAGCCGGGCCGGCGGAAACCGGATTCACGTTCAGAACGATCTTCTCAATGTGATTGATCGGATAGGAGACACGGGTATTCTCGGTAACGCTCTTGTCAGCGAAATCAGGTTTGCCGTTCTCATCCAGAGTAACGTTCTCAAGAAGAGCGTTTCTCTTGATGGCGTTGTAGATATCGGGCTCGGATTCCTTGTCAAGGTTGATGACCTTGGCATAGCAGCCGCCCTCGAAGTTGAACACGCCGTTGTCGTCCCAGCCGTGCTCATCATCACCGATCAGCAGACGCTTGGGATCTGTGGAAAGGGTGGTCTTGCCGGTTCCGGAAAGTCCGAAGAAGATAGCGGTGTTCTTGCCTTCCATATCTGTGTTTGCGGAGCAGTGCATAGCAGCAATGCCCTTCAGCGGAAGATAGTAGTTCATCATGGAGAAGATACCCTTCTTCATCTCGCCGCCGTACCATGTGTTGATGATGACCTGCTCACGGCTGGTGATATTGAAGGCGACGCAGGTCTCGGAATTGAGGCCGTAGTCCTTGTAGTTCTCAACTTTTGCCTTGGAAGCGTTGTAGCAGACGAAATCCGGTTCGTAGGTCTCAAGCTCTTCCTCGGTCGGCATGATGAACATGTTCTTGATGAAATGAGCCTGCCAGGCGACTTCCACGATGAAGCGGACAGCCATGCGGGTATCCTTGTTGGCGCCGCAGTAGGAGTCGACCACATACAGTTTCTTGTTGCTCAGCTCATCAATGGCGATCTTCTTCATATCAGCCCATGTTTCTTCGCTCATGGGGTGATTGTCGTTCTTGTACTCATCGGTTGTCCACCAGACAGTATCTTTGGAGTTCTCATCCATAACGATATATTTGTCTTTGGGTGAACGTCCGGTGTAGATGCCGGTCATTACATTGACAGCGCCAAGTTCGCTGACTCTGCCGACATCAAAGCCTTCCAGCTCGGGTTTCGTCTCTTCTTCAAAGAGAAACTCATAAGAAGGATTGCGTACGATTTCCGTGGTCCCGGTGATCCCATACTTGGTTAAATCAATTCCCATTTCTATCTACCTCTTTTCTGTTGGATATGCGTTGTGTCGACGGTTGCATCTGCGGCTTAAAGCCGCCTCGTCCGTTAATCATTATACATAATTGCCGGATCTTTACAAGGTATTATAACATGAATGGACTCCCCGGAAAAGAATGAATATTTACGGAGATGTCAGTGTTTTTCGGTTTTTCCTCTTCTCCCTGCCATACCAGCGCCTTTACCGTTACCGGCAGACCGTCATCTTGGACGGCCGCACATAATTGAAAGCGCTCCTGCCCGGCCATGACCGTATGATAAAAAAGACAGCCGTTCTCTTTGACTGTATCAAAAAGCAGCGGATCGAGAAAGCTGCCGGCGGTCATTTTAAAAAGGCTCTCCTTTCCGCACCAGCAGCGGATCAGAAATTCACCGTACGCTTCCTCAACCTCCGCCGGCGGTGCCTGGCGCTTTTCATTCTCTGTGAGGATCTTCTTTGCCAGACGCGTGACCGTACGGACACGGGAATACCGTTCCACGTCGATTCCCACGGGTCCTGAGCAGACAGCCGCTGCCAGCAGGTCCCCGCTGTGGGACAGGGAAGCGCCTATTCCGGGAAGCATAACGGCGCCGTTTTCGGTGCGCTCTGCGTCACCGGCTCCGAGCATGATCCCGAAAGCTTCTTTTGCGGCATACTCAAGAAGCTGCCATCCGAAATACAGTTCCCGCTTTCTTTGTTCGCTGCCGGCCTTCTCCACCTCGAGCATCCTTATCCTGCTTGAGAGGGCCTGGCCGGGGAGATAGTTTGGCATCCGCATCAGGTATACAAAACATCCCTTTTTCATTCCGGCATCTCCTCTTTTCTCATTTTTCCGATGATCCTTGTAAGTTCCCGGGAAAAGGCGACGCTCTGTACTTTCACGGCATTATGGTTTCCCGGAACATACTCAATCGGCCATCCCAGGCTGAGGGCACCGGCCTTTGACGTCACCGCGAACATCCTTTTTTCACCGAGCTTTGAGACTGCTGCGATGACCGGCACTTTGATCGCCTTCACCCGCTCAAGCGCAGGATAGTAATTCTGTATCTCGTTGAGTTCGCCGAGCATGAAATTGGTCAGGTTTTTGTAAACCATCCTCAGATGATCCATGGACAGGCTTTTTCCTGTCTCTCCAGCCTTCCCGTCCGAACCGATGACGCGGGCAAAAGCCGGCACAGCCTGCCGGATCCGCCCTTCCCTGACATATTCATTCAGTTCCCGGTTCCAGTCTCCAAGCAGCTGTTTGGATTTCTCATCAAAAACCAGGGACGGCTCCAGAAGAATCAGTCCTCTTACCAGCTGCGGGTATCGCAGTGCAAGTTCCACCCCGATCAGTCCGCCGCCGCTTGTCCCGAAGACCCAGGCCTTCTTTCTCGCGTTTTTCCGGAGGATCGTGGCGGCGTCCTCTGCCTGGGCGGCCACCGAGTAATCAGTATCCGGTATCTTAACGTCCGAATGCCCGTAGCCTCGGCGGTCATACGTGATCACCGTAAAATCTTTTTCCAGGCAGCCGGCGGCTTCATCAAAGAAGGATCCGTCACTGAAGTTGCCATGGATCATCAGGAGCGGATCTCCGCTTCCCCTCACATTAACAGGCAGGTCCATATCAGTACTCTATCCCCTTCCTTGCACCAATACCTCGGTCGAACGGATGACGCTTCTTTACCATGCAGGTGATGTAATCCGCCCGCTTCATCATCGCGTCGGACGGATCGCGCCCGGTAAGGATCACCTCCGCCGTCCTTTCCGGATCATCCAGAAAATCAAGCAGCTTTGCCTCGTCGACGAAACCATACCGGCAGGCGGCGCAGATCTCGTCGAGGATAACCATGTCCGCCTTCATTCCAAGCGCCGCCGCCTTTGAAAAGAGGCCGGAAAAACCGGATCCGGCTGCCCTCCTGACACCCTCATCCATATCTTTGACAAACCCGAAGTGATCAGCGCAGTACAGGACGTTTATTCCGGGACATTTTTCAAGCATGGCCGTCTCAGAGGACGTTCCGTCCTTTAAGAAAGCCGCATAGACCACACTTCCCCCGGATCCGGCACACCGAAGCGCCATCCCCGCGGCGGCGCTGGTCTTTCCTTTTCCGTCTCCGCAGTATAGGTGAATCAATCCTCTCATCATGGATATCTCTCCTGTGTTTTTCCTCCTGAGATTATCCCACAAAATTGGTTTTCTGTATACCTTTCCTGAGCCATGCCGCTTTGCGAAAATGTTTTCGTAAGCTCGAAAACGGTTGACATGCCGGATACGTAAATACTATAAAATGGTTGATGCACAGACTGAACTGTCCTGCAAACCCAATGACGTTACGGAGGAAAACAATGCTTGAATGTAAGAACGTAACAAAAGTGTATTACAAGATGAAGGCGGTGGATGACCTGACGCTGACGATCGAAAAAGGCAGGATCTATGCCCTGCTCGGTCCGAACGGAAGCGGTAAGACCACCTTCATGAAAATGGCGGCCGGACTGGTCAAGCCGGATGGAGGCACTCTCCTTTTTGAAGGGGCCCCGATCGGGATCGAATCCAAAAAACATGTCGCCTATATGCCCACCGAGAGTTTTTTCTACCCCTATATGACGGGACTTGATGCCGGAAAATACTACCGGGATTTTTTCAGCGATTTTGACATGGATCATTACCTGTCCCTTTTGTCAGACATGGACCTGATGCCGGACCAGAAGATCTCCAAGATGTCCTCCGGTATGATGGCTAAACTGAAGATCGCACTGACCCTTTCAAGGGAAGCCAGGCTCATCATGCTCGACGAGCCGCTTAACGGCATCGACATCATCGCCCGGGATAAGATCGTATCGACCATTATGAACTCTTTTACCCCGGAAAAAGCCTTCCTGCTCTCCTCTCACCTGGTGGATGAACTGGAGAAGATCATTGACCATGCCATCTTCATGAAGAAGGGTGTTGCCGTCCTGCAGGGCGCGGCGGATGATCTTCGGAAAGAAAACTCTCTTTCCATCGTCGACCTGTACAGAAAGATCTATTCTGAATAAAAGAGGGGGATAAAACATGCTTAAACTGATGAAATATGAATTCAAAAAGAACAGAGGCCTCCTTGCCATCTTCGGAATCGGCCTGGTCCTGCTGGAGCTGTTCTATCTGTACAGCCTGCTGACCATGAAAAACAATAACAACACCTGGGTCATCTTAAGTGCCTCCCTGCTTTTCATGTTCGTTGTCGTCTGCTTTTTCACGGTATTTATCCTGGCGATCCTGAACTACAGCCGGGAGCTGAATGCGAAGAGCAGTTACCTGGTCTTCATGACCCCTCACTCCAGCTATACGATCATCATCTCAAAGCTGGTCTACACACTGCTCCTTGGCGTTGCTGCCGCCGCGCTGCTGGGAATTCTCGGGGTGCTCGACATCAACCTGCTTCATTGGAAGGTACCCGATGTGGAAAGTTTCCGTCAGCTGCTCTCCGCCTTTTTCGAGAGCATGAATATCCCGGTCAATGAGATCCTGCTCAGCCTGGTGACCGGTCTTGTCACCTTCCTGATCTCGTTCTTCTCAACGGTGACCGTAAGCTACCTGGCGGTGACCCTGAGCGCCACTTTCCTTTACAATGTCGGACCGAAACTGAAGGGGTTTTTAAGTTTCGCCCTTTTCATTGTTCTGCTTTTGATCGTCTCGAAAGTCGATTCGATCCTGCCTGTGCTGAACAAAAATCCGCAGACGCCTCTTGAAGCAGTCTTTGCAGCCGCTCCGGCAACAGCTTTCAACCTGGTCATGATCATCGCATGCGTGCTGGTATGCGGTTATCTGTTAGAAAAAAAGGTCTCCCTCTGATGGGAGGCCTTTTTCGGGCTTTCAAAAAAACAGTTCTTTGCAGCGGATGAGCACCTCCCTGAGCCTTTCGGGATCCATCGAAGAATAATTCAGGATGAACAGGTGCTTGTTTGGGATGTCCGGGCCGGTCTCATAGTCCGTTATGGTCGCGATCCGGATCTTTTCTTTCCAAAATCTCTCTTTCACTTCCCGGTCAGGGACGGATGTATTGATCTTCATCAGGAAATGCAGACCGGAATCATTCTCGATCACAGTGCACTCTTCTTTTGAAAAACATTCCCGAATCACGGAAAGGATCTTCGTGCGTTTCCTCTCATAATGGAGCCGCATCCGGTTGATGTGTTTTTCAAAATATCCCCGGCTGATAAACGAAGCCAAAGTGTATTGCTCAAATGTGGAGACCGTGCAGGAGCTGAAACCCAGACGGCGGTAATATTCACCGGCCAGCAAAGCCGGGAGGACCATGTAACTGATCCGGATGGTCGCTGAGAGTGATTTTGAGAACGTATTCATATAGATGACCTTCCCGGCGCCGTCCATACTCTGGAGAGGCGGAACAGGCCGGCCGCTGCGCCTGAACTCGCTGTCATAATCATCCTCAATGATATAACGTTCCGGCTTTTCCATCGCCCACGCCAGAAGTTCATATCTCCTGCCGGCCGGCATCGTGATTCCGGTCGGAAAATGATGGGTCGGGCTGATGTGCGCGATATCAGCGCCGAGTCTTGTAAGGTCTTCCACCCGGATCCCGCCGCTGTCCATTCCGGCAAGCACATACCGGACATGGCTGCTCTCATAGACCTGCTGCAGTTTTTTATAACCGGGATTTTCAAGGCAGTACGTTTTATCCTCTCCCAGCAGCCTGATCAGGATTCCATACAGGTACTCTGTCCCGGCTCCGACGATGATCTGTTCGGGGGATACGTCCATCCCGCGAAAAGACGCCAGGTGATCCGCGATCGCTTCCCGAAGCTGCCTGACCCCGCCGGAGGGCGATACTTCCATCAGTTCTTTCTCCCTTTCAGAGATCGTCTCCCTCATCAGCTTTGCCCAGACAGAAAACGGAAAGGCCTCGTTTTCCGTCCGGTTGGAAGAAAAGTCAAAAACCGGTTCCTGCCGCGGTGCAGGCATCTCGACTATTTCTTTCTGCCCGCCCGCTTCTTTGCGGACCTTTGCCGATCCGATATCGGATACATAGTAGCCCCGCCTCGGACAAGTGAATATATACCCCTCGCTGATAAGCTGCTCATAGGCATTCTCCACGGTCACGGTACTGATTCCGAGGTTTCCGGCAAGCGCCCGTTTCGACGGCATTTTTGTCCCGCTCTCCAGCACGCCGGAGCGTATGTCTTCCTTGATGGACCGGTAAAGCTTTTCGTATAACGGTCCGCTTCCGGCTGTCAGGTCATAGGTCAGCATTATCACATTCTCCCTGCGGACTGCCATCTAAGAGGCAGTTCCAGATGATTATCCTCCAGCAGATTTTTATCTCCCAAAATCTCCATTACCGTTCCGTCCGCCTTCACCTTCCCTTCAGAAAGAAGGATGACCCTGCTGCAGGTATCCAGGATCATATCCAGGTCGTGAGAAGCGATCAGCTTCGTCACCGGAAGTGAATTCAGAATGTTTATAACGCGCCTGCGGTTGCACGGATCAAGCGCGGAACAAGGTTCATCAAGAAGCAGTACCTCCGGCTGCATGGACAGGACCGCGCCGATCGCCGCCATTCGCTTTTCTCCGCCTGATATCTTGTGATTATAGCGGTCTTTCAGATAACTGATATCAAGCTGTTCAAGCACTTCCTGCGCCTTCCGTCCGGCTTCCTCACGCGTGAGTCCGTAATTGACGGGGCCGAAGATGATATCTTCAAACACGGTCGGCATAAACATCTGGTTATCGGAATTCTGGAGTACA